>JBGTCJ010000282.1:0-7347 GCA_041748895.1 Pirellulaceae bacterium | reverse complement strand
CCACGCCCGCCGCAGTCGCCAAACGTTCGCTCATCGAACTGCTGGCCATGTTGATCACGATCGGACCCAGGGTCGCCGCCGAACGCAGTGCCCTTTGAACGCAAAGCGCGAGCGTGTACTCCTCGCCCACGTACCTACCCTGGGCGTCGATCAACGCCAAACGGTCGGCATCGGGATCCTGGCAGAATCCCACGTCACAGCCGTGTTGGGCAACTCGCCCTGCCACACCCGAGAGGTTGTCAGCCGTGGGCTCCGGAAGGTGCTCGAAGTCGCCATCGGGCTCGCCGCCGACGAGCACCACATCACAGCCCAGACGAGCGAGCAATCTCCGACCCAGAAGTGACCCACTGCCGTGGTTGCTGTCCAGAAGCACACGAAATCGTCTCTCGGCAATTCGCTCCACGTCGACCGTTGCCAAGACCGCGTCGATGTGCGACGCGTGTGGATCAGCGATCGTATCGATTGAACCGAATCGATCGAAAGCGGACCACGCGAACTGTGACGCGAGGTAAGCGTCCCGTACTTCGCCACCAGCCGACGCATCCAGCACGCGACCCGAGCGCCCAAACAGCTTGATGCCGTTGTAAGGCGCGGGATTGTGACTGGCCGTGATCTGGATCGCGCCGTCGGCATCGTGGTCTCGAACCAAGACGCCGATCGTCGGCGTTGCAACCAGATCCGCATCGAGAACATCGCATCCGCAGCCCCGAAGACTGCCGCCGATAACGTCCCGCAGGACCGCACCGCTGGAGCGACCATCACGACCGATCAGAACCTGGGGACGTTTGGCGTCACTGGGCCTCGCCGCTTTCAACCGACAAGCAAACGCCCCCGCATAGCGAGCCGCCACATCGGGGGTCAGGCTGTCGCCAACGATTCCTCGCAAGCCACTGACACTGATGATCAAACTCGCCGAAGTCACGATACAGCCTAGGCAGCCTTCGCCCGCTTCTCAGCCTTCTCAGCGGCGGTCCGGTAATCGACCACATCCCAGACCAAACCGCAGGCGCTCAGGAACCGTATCGCCTGCCAGGTGATATCGAACTCCCACCACTTGTGGCCATGCTTGGCCATCCGGGGGTAAGCATGATGATTGTTGTGCCAACCCTCGCCATAAGCGATGATCGCAACCAACCAATTGTTGCGGCTGTCGTCGGTCGTCTCGTAATTGCGATAGCCAAACATGTGGCTGGCCGAATTGACCATCCAGGTCGTATGCAAAACCGCGACCAGGCGTACGAACATCCCCCAAACGACCAACGACGCGGCCATTGGCCCGCCGCCGATTGCATATCCGATTCCGGCGAGCACGAAGCCGCAGAGGATGTGCAGGGGGAGGAAAAGTTTGTCCAAAATCCGCATCCCTCGCTGCTGATAGAGGTCGGGGACCCAACGATTCAAGTAGGCGACGCGATCGCCATTGTGTGTGTGGTAGCCGAGCCAAAACATGTGGCTCCACCAGGGACCGTCGTGCGGCGAATGGGGATCGCCCACCTGGTCGCTGTGTTTGTGGTGCTTGCGATGATCGGCGACCCAATCCAGCGCCGAGCCTTCACCCGCCAAAGTGCCGATTGTGGCGAAGGTGTATCGCACCCACGGATGCGTTTTCATTCCGTCATGCGTGAGCATGCGATGATAGCCAAGACAAATCCCGAGGCTTCCCGTGACCCAGTGCAGAAATAAGGCGACGCCGAGCCCGGTCCACGTGAATGTGAAAGGAGCGGCCAGCAAAACCAGGTGCGCCATTGTCAACCAACCGATGGCCCACCAACTCGCATTGCCCAAAGTTTTCCGAACGACCAACTCTTTCTCCTGGCCGGTCGTCAATTCCGCCCCCCGAGCCATCGGTCGTCGCGATCGCTTCGGCTTGCGATGGGGCGCGTGCGGCCCGGTCGGCAAGTGTGGCGCGGGTGATGGATGGCCGTGCGGTGCCGCGTGGCCGTGAGGTGCCGAAGGCGAATGAATCGTTTTGGCAGGGCTCGGCGCCTTGGACGGGCTTGGAATATGTGCAGTGGACATGGCCAGTGGTTACCTCGGTTAGGAAAGCAATCGCCGATGCGAATCGTTGCATTCGAACTACAAGAACCTTAGCGAGTGATCGTCATGGTTTTGTCACCAAGACGGGGCGGCCAGGTAACCGATTTGTAAAACTCACTGCGAAATCGCGGCGAACCCCCCAGTCAGGGAAGTCAACCCCAGAAACGGAAAACTCAACCCAGTCGATTCATTTTGGGAAATCGACTCAAGCCACACAGTCGGTAAAGTCGATGCTCCTGGTTAAGCCGAGGACCGCGGCCCACCGTCGCTGGCGGTCTCGACCTCGCGCCGCCGACGGATCGATCCTGCAGAACGGGCTTGCCCCCAAACCTTTGTTACCGATACGAGCACCGCCGATGAAGTCATCGCCACGCACCGCCGATCCACTCAGGACCTCTTCCTTGCGTCTCTTTTCACCGACGGACGAGTCACCCGACTCTTTGCAGACACGCCAGCGCGAGCTCGATCAAGTGACGGGCGTCAGTTCGGCCAAGCGGGTCGATGTCGCCTTGGCCGATTTTGCCCCCGTGATCGCCGATGCGGTCGCTAGCGGCCGCGGTTGGCTGACCGACTTCGCGACGGACACAGTTTCGATTGACGCGGATCTGTACGAGGTGTTACTAGCGTATCAGCAGATGCGACGACTGAACGTCGCTTGAGGAAGCCCCTCGCTAGCCCCTCCCTCTAGCCCCACAAATCCGCGCCATGCGATCCATTGCCGTCATCAATCAGAAGGGTGGTGTGGGTAAGACGACGACCGCCGTCAACCTTTCCGCCGCACTCGCCGATGCGGGGTCACGCGTTTGTGTGCTCGACTTGGACCCTCAGGCTCACGCGTCGCTGCATCTGGGCGTCACGGCGACCGGCCCGGTGCCTACTCTCTACGAGGTCCTCTGCGGAACGGCCACCATCGCTCAGGCGAGGGTGGATGTATCCGAAACGCTCTCCGTCGTACCGTCGAATCTCGATTTGGCCGCCGCCGAGATGGAGTTGGCCGGTGAGGTGGGGCGAGAGATGATTCTTCGTGACGCGCTAGCCGTCGAGGACACCTCGTTCGATTACTTGATCCTCGATTGCCCTCCGAGCTTAGGGGTTCTGACGATCAATGCCCTGGTCGCTGTCGAGGAGGTGTTTCTGCCACTGCAACCACATTTCCTCGCGCTCCACGGGCTCAGCAAACTTTTGCGAACGGTCGAAGTCGTTTCGCGGCGATTGAACAACCGCTTGCGGCTATCCGGCGTGATGCTCTGCATGTACGACTCGACGACACGATTGGCGGCCGAAGTCAGCCACGACGTCGAAGCATTTTTTAGCGGAGCACCGAGCGACAAGGCGGCGCTGCGTCGAGCCAAATTTTTCGACACCCGCATCCGCCGCAACATCCGGCTCGCCGAGGCTCCAAGTTTTGGGCAATCGATCTTTCAGTATGCCCCCGACAGCAACGGCGCCGCCGATTATCGCGCCCTGGCAGAAGAAGTCATCGCCCAAGGGCTTCTGCACCGCCAACAGGACCTAGCCGAAAGCCAAAGACTCTCCGCCGCTTGAGCGGGCGAGCGGAAGCTCATTTGGTCTACCGCATTTTGTCGCGAGACATAGGTGCCGCGAGGAAACGCAGATCCCATTGCGTGCGGGCGTAGGAATCCATTGTGCCGCGGGCATGCGTGACGACAAGGACCATTAGGCGGCCAACCGTGGGCGCGGAGCGTCCACCATTGGCAGCGACTGCGTTCCTTCCTCGATCGACCATCCGAGGTGACCGAGCAGCGCGGTGGCGGCCTGCTTCGTGGCCCCGGTTCGAGCTTGATCGTTCCGCAGCGTCGCCATTTGGCGTAGAAGGTTGGCGTGGTAGTAGTCGTCCCCGAGCATCGCATTGACGCTCCGGTGAAGGAAATCGATTGCCGGCTCTGGGTTTCCCACCGAAACCATTTCGGGAAACAACGTTCGACCCGCCATGAGATTGACCAGAGTGATGCTCCTCACTTTGACGACCCGCTTCGCGTAGGCGTGCAGAATGCGACCGACACGATAGAGGACCGCGGCGGGAGTGTTTCGTGCCAGCAGCTCGAGACTGACCGAACCGCTGACCATCATCGCGCAGTGGCTTGCCTGAATGAGCTCACTCGTCTTGCCTACGAAAATGTCGATGGGCAACTGACGGTCATCAACTCGCAGTTGTTCACGGCACCACAGACCATGCGCACCACGATACGCAGCCACTAAAAATCTAACGTCTCGGTGCTTCCGCGAGATCCGGCGAATCGCCTCGAGCATCAGAGGAAAGTTGCGCTTCACCTCATGGTCGCGGGAGCCCGGGAGGATGGCCACCAGCCGCTCGCCATGGCAGACCAAGTCATCCAGGCGGTCGAGCAGGTGGCGATCGAGCCGCTGCTCCGCTACGGCATCGAAGAAGGGATGCCCGACGTAGGTCGTTTCCATGCCGTGCTCTCGGTACCACTGATCCTCGAACGGCAAAACGGTCAGGACATGGTCAACCGAGCGTCGCATCTTGCCGATTCGCCACGCCCCCCACGCCCAAAGCTGGGGCGGCAGGTAGTACTGAACGGGCAATCCGTGGCGGCGCGCACGTTTGGCAATGTGCCAATTGAATCCTGGGAAATCGGCCAGCACGACCCCATCGACCGCACCGCTGCGGAACACCGCTTCGGCGGCATCGGCCAAGCGAAAGAACTCGCGAAGCTTGGGCACGACTTCGACCAGTCCCACCACGGCCATCCGCGTCAGATCATGGTCAAGCTGACAGCCCGCCGCTTGCATGGCGGGCCCCCCAAAACCGCGAAGACGGATCCGCGGTTGATGATTGGCCACCTCGCGAATCAACCGCGCGGTGTGCTGGTCGCCACTCGGTTCCCCGACGGAAAGAAAGAGTGTTTTCGTCATGATAAGCCTCTACGAAAACTACCCCGATCGGGTCAAGATGGTTCTTCTGAAGTCGCGCGCCGATATGCGTTAAAGTTGTCGGTCACAAACTCGGCCGCTCGTCGCATGAGTCTGTCTATCCATGACTGCGTCTTGCCCACTGATGGATGATCCATGAATTGCGTTCAACAACCCTGGGCCGGCGTCTGTGGCATGCTGGCGCTCGTGCTTACAACGGGACCGCATCGCGCCCAAGCCATCGATCACACGTTCCTTACCAAGTCGACACTCTCGGCAGCCGAACTCGATCATGGCGACTCGATGACCGTGATCCTTCAGGATCGTCGCGAGATCAAGATCGAGCTGCTCGATTCACAGTCTCGAGTGCTTTTCACAACCCTGGAATCGACCCGAAAGGGGGTAGCCGGTGGTGGTTCGATCTATGAAATGACCTGCCGACTTCGTGTCGACGGCCAGGAGATGTCGATGGTTCGTTACGTACCGGTTCAGCAATCGTTTTACGAACCTTACGTCATAGGTGGACTCCGAATCTGGTTCGATGGCCTAAAGTCGGTAGGCGACTGGTTCAACGAAACCCATGGGGAGTGCCTTCCCAAGAAGGCCGCCAGGTTTGCATTTCAGGATGCGACGCTCAGCATTTCCCCCGAGCCACTTCACAACTGGGTTCCGATTGCCAGTCGTCGAATCGACGTCAAGGATTGCTACGCCGGGGACGACACCTGGATGGGCCCTTATTTCGGCGCCGATTTACACGGTGGCTTGGACATCAATATGCCTGGCACAACACCGCTGTGGGCGCCCATCGACTTGGACGACCATTACTACTTCAACTCGCGAGCCAAAGGGGACAACAACAATCGCTGGCGCGGCGTTCGCAACTGGGACAATGGTGACATCTGGCATTTGCAAACTCACCACATGGTGGACTTGTTGGTTCCCGAACACCAGCCGATGCGCCGCGGCCAACTCTACAGCTACTCGGGCGCGGTTCGCGCAGGGATTACGACTCACTCACACTTCATCTTCAAACTGAAGCATCCCGACGGCGAGTGGTGTGACTTGGATGCTTGGATATTGTTTTGGCAAACGTTTCAGCAAAACAGCGAACGATCGGGCGAGATCAGAGCGCACATTGCCCCGGTCGCCAAAGCATCCACTGGTGAGAAAATTGTGTTCCGAAGCGACGGATCGCGGGCGGGTGTTTGGGGCAGTGGAAAACTGGATTTCTGGTGGGAATTTGGTGATGGCCACACCTCGCGATCCGAAAATCCCATCCACCGATTCTCCCGGTGCGGCGTCTACCCCGTGACCCTGACCGTGTCCGATGGAACCGATCGCGACGTCTTCACTCAGCACGTCGTTGTCAGTGGCGAAGATCGACCACTCAAGCGGCTGGCGTTCTCCTACCAAGTCAAGGACGTAAGCGGCACCCACACTTTTGCCACTCGCCCCGCGAGCAAATCGCGGGCTTACGGAGATCCGGTTTCGATTGGGAACAGCATCGGCTTCTACAACGCACCGTTCACCGAAAAGTCGCTGATCGCCACACCAAAGAATTTTTCATGGGCGGCGGGTGGAAACCTACCTCAGATCGACGTTGAATACGTCCACGGCAATGACTGGCTGACGATCACGCCGGTGATCGATCAAGATCGTCTCGAAATCAAGATCTTGCCAAAAATCAACAAGATGGTCAGCCGGCGATCGGTTTGGGAAGCGTATTTGATGATCGATCACGAAGATGCGATCGATGGCCCGCAGGAAGTGCGAGTGTTCGTCGACTTCACCAACGATCCTCCCGCGACTCGCGTTGTCGTGGACGAATCGGATCCTTCAAGCGAAATGTCGGATTTCTTTTGGACAGCCCCCGAATTTCGGGCGCCGTGGTCCCGCGGGCATCTCGGCAAATTCTATGTCCAACAAGCGGGGACACCGGGTGAATTCGTGCGCTATCGCCCGACGCTGGAAGGAGGGCGATATCGCGTCGAGTTGTATGGCCCTCCCTTTGAGAACCCTGTCATCCTAAGACAGACCCGTCGTTTTCAAGTGGCCGTATCTGGCGCCGACGGCACGGAGGTTGTCTCGGTGGAACCGACAAAATCTTTGTTGGTCGGAGAGTTCGCGTTCGCCGCTGGCCGTGAGGGCTTCGTGGAAATACGCTCCGGGAACGGCGAGGGTTTGATCGTCGTTGACGCGCTGAGTTTCACCAAAATCGATTGATCACTCCGATCCGAGCCATTTCATTCGCCACTACCTCTTGGGTTGAAAATCCGGGTTGGGTTGCGGCAACCGTGCCCCCACATCGGTTCGCCAGTGATCGAGTAGTGCCTTCAGAGTTTTGACCTGATTTCGCTCTTCATCGGCCAAATTGTTCGCCTCGCTCGGGTCACTGCGCAGATTGAATAACTCCGT
>JBGTCJ010000281.1:0-6124 GCA_041748895.1 Pirellulaceae bacterium | reverse complement strand
GACCAGAATGTTGATCAACGGGTGTTCCACCTCGCTGGATCGTCGGCGAGGGTCTTCCAGGTCCGCAAAGCAATCAATCAATGAGGTGGTCTGGCTCATATCGCCGTCCTTGGCAGGGTGAGGAAGTCGGGAGTTCAGATTGTCTCACATCCGCTCGCCCTGGTCCACCCAGATTGCCTACTATGATGCGATTGCCCTGATCTAGATCCCGCCGAAGATCTGGCTTGGAACGCCGTGGTGGAGGCAGCGTTCATCGTGCGTTCCGAACTTCAGCGGCGCGGATTACAGTCTTATGTAAAGACCACTGGTGGAAAAGGCTTACACATCGTTGTGCCACTATCAGACAAACCAGACTGGGATACCGTATTCGCGTTCTCAAAATCGCTTGCTGGCGATCTTGCAAAGTCACGGACGAAGTTGTTCGTAGCCAATATGTCTAAATCACGACGCAAAGGCCGGATCTTTCTCGACTATCACCGCAACCGCCGCGGATCAACAGCGATCGCTGCGTATTCACTGCGCGCCCGAACTGGTGCACCCGTTTCCACACCAGTCACCTGGGATGAACTGCCAAAGATAAATCCTGCCCAGTTCACCCTTCGGACAGTCCCTGGCCGGTTAGAGAGGATCGAAATCGATCCTTGGACCGGAATTGATGCATTAAAGCAGCGGATTTGCGCAGTCATGGGTTGATAGGGGGCGTTTGTCCAACTGGCTAAGCCGCAAGCATGCATATTGCTTGACCTCGTCATCGACCTTCTCTCGATGCCGAGCGATTTGCAGCCACAATAGTCTCGCTTCCGGCTGATTGCCGACTTCGTCCAGCATATCGGCCAAGTTATAGATCACATTTGGATCTTCCGGATCGAGCGCGACCGATCTCCGCAAAGCATCAATCGCTGCGGATCGGTCACCAGACCGATCCAAACACAGGCCCAGGTTGTTCCAGGCGCGGGCGTGATCTGGATTCAAATGGACGCAGCGCATGTAATACGCCATCGCCTCCAGAATATTCTCATCTTGCAAGTAGGCGTTCGCCAAATTGAATAACACCTGGTCGTCATCACCGAAACGCTTGAGCCAGTCGGCGTATCCGTCGATCGCTTCTAATATTCGGCCCGACTGCTCGCAACGAAAAGCGCGATCAAACACCGTGTCTGCGTCATCTAGAACAACCGCGTTCGAGACACATTTAGGTTCGTATTCGCCACCAGATTC
The DNA here is from genome assembly GCA_041748895.1 of Pirellulaceae bacterium. Lineage (GTDB taxonomy): Bacteria > Planctomycetota > Planctomycetia > Pirellulales > Pirellulaceae > UBA6163. The sequence continues at coordinate 4,906 of JBGTCJ010000281.1, read as the reverse complement.
TTCGAAAGAAAATCGCTTCTGACCGCCCGCATCGACCAGCACGTCGCCATCTCGAATTACCAATTGCCTCTCGAGAGCAATCGTGCTGGTATGGAGATCAATATCGTGCGGCAAATACTTTTGCAACCTCCGCAAGCTATTGGCCAGCTTACGCGGCGATACGCCGCGATCGATCAGACGGGCGATTGTTTTTGCTGAGGCGACCTGTTGATAATTGAAAGTGGGTGGCAAAGTGGTGCTCTCGGTGGCTCGAAGCAATCCCAATTTCACCCAGCGGCGAAGACGCAGGCCGCTGATACCCAACAGACGGCTGAGTTGCTCAAGCGTATGCTCGCCAGTTGGACGGGCCTCGTCGCGATCGTAAATGCGACGCAAAAATTCGGCTTCCCCAATGATCGAGATGTCACAGCCTGAATCGCAGAACTCGCTCGCCCGCCGCAAATTGCGCGTGACGCTACCTGATTTTCGCAGCGGCCAGCCATCGGCACCGATAACAAGCACCTCAGTTCCTTGCGACACCCCATCACGAACCAAGCCACCCTGATCGGCTACGATCCGAATTGCGGCGGCGCGGCTCATCGATGCCAATCGTCCAGTAAAAACGACTATCCAGCCCGCCGGAAAGCTTGACCGGCTAGACATTAGCCGGTCTTCCGCTTGGTCGATTTGCGTTTCGACCCCGTCCTCGCCGTACTCGCGGCAACTTTTTTGCTTGGTTTCTTCGTCGCGGTACTTCTTTTAGTGCTGGATTTGTCGACCGATTTGTTCGAAGCATTTGTCGGCACGGGAATCTGTTCAATACTTGCTTTTAGGGCATCCATCAAGTTGATGATCATCGGCGCTTCGGAATCCGGTGGTTTCACCATTTCCCTACCTTCGACTTTCGCTTGAATCAATTCGCTCAGCCGCTGCTGATAGTTGTCTTGATAGTGACCAAAATCCCAATCCTTTTGCGTCAGGCCAGCGATGAGCTGTTGCGTCAACTGTATCTCCTGCTCTGCCGCAGCGAAATCGTCAACAAACTCCTCGAAGCCAGTTGGTGTTTTCAGTTCCTGTTGATGTTGTAGCACAGTCATGATGAGCAATGTTCCCAGCGGCCGAACCACCACATGCTGTTCGCGTTGGCTGAGGATGACCTCAGCGATCGCCCTTAAGCGTTTCTTATCCAGCGCCTCACGGATCAATGCGTATGGTTTTTGCGCGACCTTGCCGTCGGGCACCAAATAGTACGATCGGTCGGTCAAGAACCGATCATCGAGGTCGTCTTCACCGATGAATGTCGCGATCTCGATCGACTGGTCGCTTTTGGTGCGGATCGCGGAAAGCTCTTCTTTGTCGATTGGCACGTATTGATCTTCGCCGATCTGGTAACCAGAGATGATTTCATCGCTAGGCACTTCGCCGTGCTCGGGGCAGGTCTTTTTGTAGCGAATGCGGCGATGACAGTCAGCGTGCAGTTGATTCAATTGAATGTCGCTCTTACTGCTGTCAGCGACGGTGAACGCTTTTACCGCGACGGAAACGAGCGACAATTTTAGATAACCTTTCCAGGTGGGACGCGGAGCCATGACCTAACCATCTGAAAGAGGGGGTGCGAATTCGCTGTCGAATGAGTCAAACCACTTTGCTAGCAAAGCCCATGCCACGGCTCGCACTTGGCGGAACGGCGTTTGCCGCTGTGCCACCATCCCCTGCAAACCTCGTCCTTCAGTCGATGGGCGTTGACATGGATCTTCTCGCCAGTGGCCAGGGCTGGAGTGCGTCCCAGCGTCGGCGCGGCTTCTCGGCATCGATCTCCCAATGCGTATTCGAGGTCGCCCGGCATCGTCAGGCCCGATCGCACCACCGATCGGCGGCCCCGAGATCCGCCTGCTGCGTTTCGGCTCATTCGCTGCGATTCAAGATGTGCTGTTCGCAACCGGTGCAGTGGGTAGCGAATCGGGCGACGAGCTAAAAGGGTTTTTAGAACGAATGGTGTGTATGCTGCCGCAAATGGCGATAAAATTGGATGGCTTCGCTGAGTTGGCTGCAGAGTATGCGATGGAATACGACTGCGAGCACGAGCTCCGCAATGCTGAGCACGAGCGCCACAAAAAGCCAGAGCGATGATGTAAACGGCAGGACGGCTTGTTTGGCATTTTGAGTAGAAAATCGATCGTCCCTCTCACGTGACTGCTGCCGTTGGGTAGCCGAAGGAATGCAAAATGAAAATTGCTCGCATCTTGATGGTCATCACGGCGCTCACCATTTGCGCGTCTGTGACATCGGCCTCCGAGTGGACCCCGCCGGACAACCCCGACCCGCAGTCGATTCTAAATGAGGCACACTCTGACGCGCGAGCAAAGCGTTATGAAATCGCGTTGGCGAAACATGTCTGGTTCCACGAGAACGCACTCAAGATCAATCAGGCGATGTCGGGCGTGCGCTTGTCATTTGCACTGTCCTATTGGAAGAGTCTCGGTCAAGAGTATTTACCAGCATTGGAAAAGCTTCGACAAATTAGAGACGAACTTGCAGCGAAGGCCAATGAGGGAGCGGACATCGGAAGCGGCTTTCACGATCTTGCGTCAATAAATAGAACGCTTGACGAGGACTCGAACACGACTGTTGCTTTTAAATCTCTCGTCCTGAAAAACCCAGAGGCCGCGAAGAGGGCATTCCATTTCGTAAAACCCGCGTTGATTAAGGACAAGGAATATGCCATTTATGTGAAATACGTCGATGCCAAGAATGATTTCTCTCAGATGAAACACATCTATGAGATGCATACACAAATGGCTAAAGATCCGAAATTCGGCACTCGAATATTGGAGCACGCCAAAAAGTCTTTCCGAAACAGTACGGCGACGCTCGTTGCAGTTCTCTCGGTCAACGACAGAAAACTCGAGGCATCTGAGATCGCCACACTCGCCAAAAAAGAACTAGAGGATCCGAAGTTCCACGAGGAGCTCGAGGCTGCATTGGCGGGCACCGTTCCGGCCCCGTGGCCGTAAAAGCTGCCGAAACGGGTGGGTGGACGTTTCTGACAACCCCACCTCATTCCAGGACTGTGGGTAACGATCGCGTCCACCGGAGAACGCGAGCAAAGAGACTTCGCCGTTATAACCTTTTCGCGCGTTCCGGGTAACGCTTGCCGATGTACGACCTCTCGATGGTGACTGAGAACCCCCGCCGACCGCCATCGGGAACTCCAGGCCCCAACGTGCTCTTCCCGCTGGGGAGGCTTTGACAAAAGAACAATCAACTTGCCATCTCCGTTGGCGTAAGGTCACGTACCTATCCATGGTCTGAATGCTATGATCTTGTACCTACTCGATCTCGATCACGAACGATTCATGTTCCCCCACGTCGGGCGACCGAATCGCCTGCCCGATTTTTTTGGAAACGTTGTCAAGGAGATCACCGCATGAGTTGGAGTCAGGCAAGGGTTTTCTTCTCACTGACCCTGATCGGTTTGACTTTGCCCACGTGCGCCGACGATGGTTTCTTTCATCTCGTCGAGCGTGACGGGAACTGGAAACTGATTGGTCCGGATGGCGAACCAATGCCCATGCTCGGGTGCAATCACTACTCCGATGGTTCGTACATGCCATGGAACTTGGTTGACAAGTATGGCGACGCCGCAACGTGGCGAATGTCGGTGCGTGATCGGCATCGCGACTGGGGGTTCACTTATCTGCCGCCGTCCATCGGTCCCGCAGCGATTGACCCCACAACGGTTGACGACCCGAAAACCAAAAACGCGCTCGTTACTCGCCGACCAGAATGGCCATCTGCACATTTTGCTGAGATCGATTATCCGTTCACGGCCTTTTTGGAAGTCCCCAAGCAATACATGGCAGGCAGGAACATGCCCGATGTATGGGGACAAACATTCATCGATGCGGTGGAGGCACGCTGCCGCGAATTCGTTGCACCGCTTAAAGACAATCGTCAACTCATCGGATACCACTTCTGCCACAATCCGCCCTGGAGCATCGTTGCCCCGAATGCCGAGCAGTGGATCGCCGACTGCACCCGGCCTGGGACTGCTGGACGAAAAGAGTGGATCAAGTTGATGCGACGCATTTACGGAACCATCGAGCGTTGGCGAGAAACCTACGGTATTCCGATTCAGCAATGGACAGAAATCGAAGACCTTCACGACCCGCTGAAAGGTTATGTTTCCAAGTCGAGGATGATGGAAGACAAGGAGGCTTTTCTGCAACGCATCTGTGATCAATGGCATCGTGTCTATCACGATGCGATCAAGCGGCACGACTCGAATCACTTGATCCTTGGCGATCGCAACACGCTGCATCTCCAGCCAGCACCCGCGCAATGGGCATTTCACATCATGCGTCGGTACATCGATGTGCTTTCAGTCAATGTCATGGGGCCGCCACGCACGATTCACGCTGTGCTGGAAAACGCGACACGCCATTGGGACGGCCCGATATTGTTAGCCGATACCGGCGCTGGCATTTACTCGGGTGAACCTGCTAAATCGGCCTACCAGGTGGAGGACTTGGCCGAGTTTGAACAGGTCTATGCTGGATTGGCTCGAATGACGGCCGAGCATCCGCAGGTCATCGGGTTCGGCTGGTGTGGATGGTTCGAGACGCCACATCCCGGCGGGCGAAGTGGCCTCGTTGACGTTCGCAACGACGAACCATTGCCCGATCTCATTCCAATCGTTACGCATTGGAACCGTTGGCTCAAGGCACGATAACCTCATTTCGCGTCATTCACGAATCCCGACTTGCTGCCTCGACCGTCAGGCTTCTTGGGTCGCACCCTGCGCTACGCCTGAGTCGACGAATGGCCCCGCACCGCCCCCAAACTTGGCTTCAGTCGCGACCACCGGTACCTCTCGGCAGATTGGTTCGAGATCGGAGAATCGTCGACCAAGTATACCGAGTCGTGG
>JBGTCJ010000280.1:0-11025 GCA_041748895.1 Pirellulaceae bacterium | reverse complement strand
ATCGTTCAGATCGCTGGTCGCGAAGTTGCCGGAGTCGAGGAGCACGAGCGGCCGAAGATCGGGCGGGATGACCGGGATCACGTCGAGCACCATCCACTCGGGACGGTTCTCGCTGTCACGGATCGACTCGACGATCTTCAGACGATTGATCAGGTCCTTTTTCTTTTGTTTGCTGCCGGTCTCGGTCAACTCGACTCGAAGCTGCTCACTGAGCGTCAGCAAGTCGAGGCGTTGGAGAAGTCGGCGAACGGCCTCGGCACCCATGTCGGCTTCGAATGCACCCTCGCCATACTGTGTGCGCGCCGCCCGGTACTCTTCCTCCGTCAAGAGTTGTCGTTCCTGCAACTCGGTTTGACCCGGATCGATGACGACATAGTCCTGGAAGTAAATCACTTTCTCGAGGCTGCTGGTCTTCATATCGAGCAAGTTGCCCAATCGTGATGGCATCGCCTTGAAGAACCAGATGTGAACCACGGGCGCGGCCAATTCGATGTGGCCCATCCGTTTGCGGCGGACGCGGCTGTGCGTGACCTTGACGCCACATCGGTCACAGATCATTCCCTTGTACTTCATCCCGCGATACTTTCCGCAGGCGCACTCCCAATCCTTTTCAGGTCCGAAGATCCGCTCACAGAACAGCCCATCCTTTTCCGGCCGATAGGTGCGGTAATTGATCGTTTCGGGCTTCTTCACTTCGCCGAACGACCAACTTTTGATGTCCGAGGGCTTGGCAAGCGAAATCTTGACCGACGCGTAGTCGTTGATTCGGTCGTAGTTGCTATTTTCGCTGATCGACATAACGAAGGACTCCTGAGGGATCACCCGGTGGCACCGTTGCGGTTGCCGGGGTGGCTGGAATGTCGGATTTTTGGGAAAGGCCACGCGGGCTGCAGGGAGCCCGCGGCGGTGAAGTGATGGAAACAGTGGTCAGCGGACTGGGGCGCTGGGCAAACCCAACGCGGCCAGGCCGCCGAGGCTTAGATCGGCCGCTTCTCGAGTTGCATGTTGAGACCCAGACCTCGGATCTCATTGGTAAGCACGTCGAAGCTGGCGGGCGTTCCCGCTTCGAGCGTGTTTTCACCCTTAACCATCGACTCATAAATCTTCGTCCTGCCCTCGACGTCGTCGCTCTTGACCGTCAGCAGCTCCTGCAGGATGTAGGCCGCGCCGTAGGCTTCGAGTGCCCAGACTTCCATCTCCCCGAACCGTTGGCCGCCGAACCTTGCCTTGCCGCCCAGTGGTTGCTGAGTGATCAACGAGTAGGGGCCGGTACTGCGGGCGTGGACCTTGTCATCGACGAGGTGATGCAGCTTGAGCATGTAGATGTAGCCGACCGTCGTTTCCTGCTCCATCGGCTCACCGGTGCGACCGTCATAAAGACGGATCTTGCCGTGCGACGGGAGTCCGGCTTCGGCAAGCGCCGCGTTGATATCCTCCTCGGTAGCCCCGTTAAAGACCGGGGTAACGGCTTGGAATCCGAGCTTGGCTCCGGCCCATCCGAGGTGCGTCTCGAGGATCTGACCAACGTTCATACGGCTGGGAACACCCAGCGGATTGAGCAGGATCTGCAGTGGGGTCCCATCGGGAAGGAACGGCATGTCTTCGATCGGCAGGATCTTGGAGATCACCCCCTTGTTGCCGTGTCGACCGGCCATTTTGTCGCCGACACTGATCACTCGCTTGGTCGCGATGTAGACCTTGACCATCTGCAACACGCCGCTCTTGAGCTCGTCGCCCCGCTTCATGCTGTTGAGCTTGCGGTCGCGAGCATCGATCGCACGTTCGACGTTTTCCCACTGCTGCTTGTAAACCTTTTCAACCTCTTTCTTGGCATCCGCCGACTTCACCTGGTCGAGCACGTGATCGAGCCGGAACTGGCAGGCGCGTTCGGCGATGAACTTTGGATCTTGACCATCGGCGAGAGGGTTGCCCTCGACATCTTTGAGCTTGACCCCGGCGGCCGCCTCGAAATCGCGGACCAACGCTTCGAAGGTGCTCGAGATCTCCGAATTGCCATCGAGCTCGGCTTGCTTGAGTTCTTTCTCAAATACCTTTCGCTCGTCCTCGGTCAAACTCATTCGCCGAGAAAACTTGTGGGTGTCGATAACGATCCCCTCGATCCCCGACGGGACTTCGAGCGAATCGTTCTTCACGTCCTCACCGGCGCGACCGAAAATCGCGTGCAACAATTTCTCTTCGGGCGTCAACTCGGTCTTGCTCTTGGGGCTGACTTTGCCGACCAAGACGTCGCCCGGGCGGACGTAAGTTCCGACCTGGACAATTCCCGAGTCATCGAGCGAAGCGAGGGCCTTTTCTGAAACGTTCGGAATGTCGCGGGTGAACTCCTCGCGTCCAAGCTTCGTCTCGCGGATCTCGACTTCGAAGTCTTCAATGTGGATCGACGTCAGCGTGTCGTTTCGGACCAATTCTTCGCTGAGGATGATCGCGTCCTCGTAGTTGTATCCGTCGAATGACATGAATCCGACCAACAGGTTGCGACCGAGCGCCAATTCGCCCTTGATCGTCGCCGCCCCGTCGGCGATCACCTGCCCCTTCTCGACCTTATCGCCAACGCTGACGATCGGCTTTTGATTCTGGCAGGTGCGCTCGTTGAGACCCACGTACTTGTTGAGGTCGTAGTGGTCGCTGCCGATCTCGATTCGGGTTGAATCGACGTAGGTCACTTTTCCGGCACGGCGGGCGCGGACCACCATGGCGCTGTTGCGAGCGACCTCGATCTCCATCCCCGTTGCCACGATCGGAGGCTCAGCAAGCAACAGGGGAACCGCTTGCCGCTGCATGTTGCTACCCATCAGGGCGCGGTTAGCGTCGTCGTGCTCGAGGAATGGGATCAGGCCAGCCGAAACACCCACCATCTGGCTCGGCGCGACGTCCATGAAATCGACTTGCGTCGGATGGACGATCTCAAAGTTGCTTCGGAACCGAGCGATCATGTTGGGGCCGGCGACCAGTTCGCCGTTTTTGAGTTCCGTGTCCGCCGGCGCAACATAAGCCGCACTCTCCTCATCGGCACGCAACCAAACGACCTCTTCGGTCACCTTGCCGTCGGCGATCTTGCGGTACGGCGTGACGAGGAAACCGTAAACATCGACGCCGGCGTACAGCGCCAACGAGCTGATCAGGCCGATGTTGCTGCCTTCAGGAGTTTCGATCGGGCAAATCCGGCCGTAGTGAGAAATGTGCACGTCACGGACTTCGAAGCCCGCGCGCTTTCGATTCAAACCGCCGGGGCCGAGCGCCGAGAGGCGCCGCTCGTGCGCCAATTGGCTCAAAGGATTGGTCTGGTCGACCACCTGAGAGAGCTCTCCACGGCCGAAGAAATAATCGATCGCGGCCGAGACGCTCTTTGGATTGATCAGCGATCGCGGGGTCATGTCCTCGACGTCCTTGACGCTCATTCGTTCCTGAACCGTCCGGCGCATTTTGAGGAACCCCTTGCGAAGCTCTTCACTAGCCAACTCGTCAATGGTTCGCAACCGCCTGTTGCCGAGGTGGTCGATGTCATCGATCTCCGCACCGGTGTCGGGGTCGAACAGGTTGATCACGTAACGTATCGAGGCGATCATGTCCTCCGGGCGAAGGGTCATGATTGACTCGTCCACGTCCAACCCGAGCTTGCGGTTCAAGCGGAATCGACCCACACGTCCGAGTCGATAGCGATTGGCATCGAAAAATTTCTCGTTGAAGAGCGTCCGCGCCTTTTCGAGCTGAGGCGGATTGCCCGGCCGAAGTCGCTGGTAGATCCGCAGCAACGCTTCCTCGTGGCTATTGGTGTTGTCATCGGCCAACGCATTGAAGATCAGCGGGATCCGAGGCATCTCGATCACATCGATCGACTTCACGCCTGAGGTGCAGATAGCTTCGGCGACATCTTTGCTGATCCGATGGCCGGCTTCGATCAAAATTTCGCCTGATCGATCGCTCTTGGATGGATAAACCACGTCATCCACCGAGATCTTTCCCTCGAGGGAGGCCGCCGATTTGCCACCGGCGATTTTGACCGTTGATTTGTCGTAGAAAACCGATAGCAAGTCGGCGTCAGTCGAGAGCTTGGGGTCCATCGCCCGAAGCAGCGTCATCGCGCTAAACTTGCCGCTCTGGTCAATCCGCACCGTGAGCGAGTCCTTCTTTGTGACGTTGACCTCGATCCAACTTCCCCGCTCGGGAATTACCCGACAACTCGGCAGCTTGCGATCGCTCGTGCCGTCCTGCTCGAGGATGAAGTCGACACCGGGACTGCGGTGAAGTTGCGAGACGACAACCCGCTCGGCACCGTTGATGATGAACTCACCGCCACCCATCATGATCGGCAAGTCACCGAGGTAGATTTCCTCTTCGATCGGTTCCTCGCGATTGAGTCGCAGCCAGACCTTGAGCGGGCGGCCGTAGGTCAACCGCAACTGCCGACACTCCTGAGGAGTGAATCGTGGTTTGCCCAGTTCGTAGCGGATGTACTCCAAAGTGGTATTGCCGTCGTAGCTCGCGATCGGGAATATCTCCCGAAGCACACCCTCAAGCCCTTGATCCTTCCGCTTGTTGGAATCGAGCTCCTCTTGCAAGAAGGCGGCGTACGAAGCCGTTTGGAGCTCCGTCAGATCGGGCAGTTTAAAGGCCTCGCTCTCCGAGCCAAACCGGCGGATCGACGTGGGTTCAAGGCGACGCTTGGTGGTGGTTGCCATCGTGCTGAGAACACTCCCGAGTAAGGGCCAATGGGTTTTGGCGAGTCTGTGAACGGATGGTGAATCGATTACGGCGTTGCCATCAGCCTGGTTGCGAAACCCTCCGTGATGGGATGTCGCCACCAGAGTCGGCGGGACACTATGGTTTGCTCACCGAATCGGATCGCGAGGCGGGCCGCAAGCCAACGGGAGCAAGAAAAGAAGGCGCAACGATAGCCTCCTTACGACTAACAACGATCCAACGGACCTGCGAGTCGCGTTTGCGCACAAATTGCAGGGGGCAGCAGAAGAATTCAAACAAAGCAGTCAACGCGGTGCGAGCAACGGTCCAGCTAAAATTAACAGAAGAAACTCCAGCCGCAAACCCCAATCAAGACCAGTTTGGTCTGAATTTCGCTAGCGAACGCAAAAACAACGCTGCCGGCCGCGACAAGGTAGCTCTCGGCAATCTCACACACTCCTCAACCCACGACGAGTCGAGAGGAACTGCCAGCATGGCTGGCGAACCGGCTGAGCCCCACAACGACGCGGCGGATTCAAACCGCCGGGCAATGCCCGCTATTTCAGCTCGACGGTTCCGCCTGCCGCTTCGACTTCCGCCTTGACCTTGTCGGCATCTTCCTTGCTGACCGCTTCCTTGAGCTTCGTCGGCACGCCTTCGACCATCTTCTTGGCTTCCATTAGCGAAGCGCCTGTGATGTTCTTGACGACTTTGACAACGTCGAGCTTCTTTTCGCCGAACCCGGTGAGGACGACGTCGAATTCGGTTTGTTCAACCGCAGCCGCTCCGGCGCCACCGCCATCGGCCGGGGCAGCCATCATCACGGCGCCACCAGCGGCGGGTTCGATGCCGTGAGCTTCCTTGAGGTAATCGCTCAATTCCTTGGCTTGCTTCAGCGTCAATCCGGCGATCTGGTCGCCCATCGACTTGGTTTCGGCACTGAATTCCATGGTTGCTGATTCAGACATTTCGGTTATTCCTTCGGAACGTTAACGTGGTTTTGATTGACAGACAGGGTACGTGGGTAAGGAACGTCGCGAAGCCAACAGAGGTCGCATCGCCCGTGGGGAGGACATGGGTGAGGGACACGCGTGCATCGGCTACTCGTCCCTCGGAATGCTCTAAGCTTCCTCGCTCTTCTTCTCGATCTGGCTGGCCAATTTTCCTCCCGGACCGAGCAGTGCACCCGCGATGCTCCCGCCTGGGCTGAGAATCTGGCCCACCAAAATCGAAATCTGCTCTTCACGGCTGGGCCATTTGCTGACCGCCTGGAGCGTCTGGGCATCAAGCTTCTCGCCATCGAGGACACCGCCCTCAGCCTTGAATTTGCTGAATTTGACGGCATCCTTGTCGAGCTTGACGACTTCCTTCACCAAAGCCACGAAATCGGTCGAGCCCCAGCAAACGGCCACTTGACCTGCGGCTCCTTCGAACATGGCGGCAAGACCCGTCCCCTCGGTCGCACGGCGACCGAGCGAGTTCTTGACCACCATCATCTGGATGTCCTTCTTTTCCAACTCGCCGCGAAGCTCGTTGGTCGTGTTGGCATCCATCCCGGTGGTGCTCACCATCACGGCATCCCCCACGCCCTGCAAGCGGCGAGCGATGTCACGGGTGACCAATTGTTTGACAAACTTGCTCATTGACTCTGCTCAACTTTATCTACGCACTGATCCGCACGCTGGGGCTCATCGTGCCACAGATCGCGACGCCCTTGACATACGTCCCCTTCACCGCCTGCGGCTTGAGGTTCACGACAAAATTGACAAACGCCTGGATATTCTCCTTCAGCTTGTCCGCGTCAAAGCTCAGTTTGCCGACCATCGCGTGGACGTTGCCGCCCTTGTCGTTTCGGAACTCAACCTTACCCGCCTTGTATTCCTGAACCACCTTGGCGACATCCGGAGTGACCGTTCCCGCACGCGGGCTCGGCATCAAGCCGCGAGGGCCCAAAACGCGGCCTAGCGGACCCACTAGGCCCATCATGTCCGGTGCCGCAATGCAGACGTCGAAATCCGTCCAACCGTCGCGGATCCGCTTCGCCAGATCCTCACCGCCCACTACGTCGGCACCGGCCTGCTCGGCTGCCGTCGCCGCGTCGCCTTTGGCGAAGACCACCACCCGCTGCTGCTTGCCAATCCCGTGAGGAAGCACCAAGCTGCCGCGAATGATTTGATCAGCCTGATTGGGGTCGACGCCCAACCGCATGTGGACTTCGACCGTCTGATCAAACTTGGTCGTGTTGAACTTTTTCAGCACCTCGACGGCTTCACCTAACGGGAGCGACGTCTTGGGTTGCTTTGCGATATCGGCGCGATAGCGCTTCGATTTCTTGCCCATGGGGCATGATTCCTTTGACTGTTCTAGGTGGTCTGGCGAAGTCACCTGGCCCGCTCGTCGCGGCGGCAACCTCTCCCACTTGCCAAACAAAACAACGGCTAGCCATGGGCCTGCCGAGTCGGGCTACAGAAAATGACGGAGAATCACTTCGTCGTCAACTGCAAATACGACCTTGAAACCGAAGTTTTCTGACTTTTGCTCGCCGCCGCCATCCAGTTTGGCACAGCCCCAATCGAGGTGCCCTCGAGCAGGTGCGCCCGCAAGATCTCGAACAGTTCGCCAATCACCTCCGGGTGATAAGTCAGCCGAGTGTGTTTGGCATGCACCAAAAACTCCGAGGACGCACCGCCGAGTTTTGCGCTCGAAACAGGAACGACACCGTCGGAATCACCATTGCCGAGCATCCATCGCCCCCTCCCGATGATGCTGTGATACCGCACGCCGTGGTCAATCGGCAAACGCGCGATCGCCTGCAAAAGCGGACTCGACGGCTCCAATAGGTCCACGCTGGTCGGAACACGACGTGCGAACTCGGGCGAAAAGACGCCAGGGTTTGACTGCACCACCCGGCGATGAACCTCCCGAGTCGTTGTCGGGTCTTGGATCAGGAGCGAACCCAAACGGCCAATGGCCCGCTGGGCGATTACCGACCCGCGGTGCGGTGTGCCGATGAAAATGACGCGATTGATCGTCGGTGAGGGTTCGAAGTACAACGCTTCGGCGAGCCTCCGGGCGTACTCCGGATCGATCACAATCTGCTCGAGCGGGCGTGAAGATACCGCCCGCCAAAGGTCGTCGCCGCTCGAGGTGACCTGCAGTTTGCTGATCAGGCCCCCCATGCTGTGGCCGACCATCACGGTCTGAGTCAACGCCCATTGGTGGCCTGTTGGATCGTGTAGCTCGTGGACCTCACGCAGCTGTTGCCGGAGCCTGGCGGCGCTTCTCAAGAAAGGTTCGCCGGTCGGATACTGATAGCTCCATAGCTGATAGCGATCCATCAAGTCCGCCTGGCAGCGAAACTCATTGACAATGTTGGCCCACGTAAATCGATCCGAGAGCAGCCCATGGACGAACAAGATCGGAATTTTGTCCGGCTGAAACGGTTGAACCATGAACAAACCTGACTCGGCCGGGTTCGTCAGACCGGGCTGCAAAAATTCCCGCAACCCGTCGCGACTGCCCGTCGCCACCGCGGTGTGGACGGGAGCTGAGAGATCCGCCGCCAACGGCAGCCACTTCGACGCGACTTCAACCGTCGGCGATTCGAGCGGGTCGTGAAGCTCAATAACCCAAGGTCCCTCGTCATTGAACTGCGTTTCCATCGGCGGTGTTTCGGCGTGCCAACGCAGCACCACGGTCATGGAGGCAAACTGCAGAGGCGGCAGAAACCTCTCGCCTGGCCGCCGACTGCGAGTGGCCACAGTCGTGACGCCGAACCCGCGGCGACGATGGTATCGATTGAGATGCTTCGATCGCACTTCGTCGACGACCGTCAGTTGGTCAAAGTCGCCCGGTATCCACCGCGAGGTGTGGTACGCCAGCGGCACGATCACCGAGCCCTCGCGAGTGGAAATGCAGAGGCCTCGAAGTGGGTCCCACCGCGCGTGCCGCTGGCCTTGAGTGATCATCTCGCCAACCGCCTGGTGATAGATCACCAGCGCACGAGGGTTCAGTGCGGAAGGGGCAATCTCGTGTGAAGCAAACGACTCCCGATGGAGCGACGCCCAAGCGAGCGACGCGGCGCAGAAATAATCGTCGACACAATCGGCCTTGCCCATGGCTTGCGAGGCCTTTGCCCGATGCAATGCCTGCTCGGCTTCCCACAATTCAGCGGCATCGGGTGTCGATGCATGGGAATCGAAGCTCGCCGAAGGGATGGAAGATTCGAAGGCGATCGCCCGGCTGGGCGCACAAACGGGTGCGGGGACCCACCCCGCCATCCATCCCAGCACAACAACCGCGACAATCGGTATCGGCCTCGGTCGCATGATTGAATCCTCCCACAGCCCGATCGCAACGAGATCTCATTGCGGACGACCTCGACGCATCCAAGAAGGTCCCGGCATCGTCCCGGCACGCGACCGCTGAAACGTACACCACACCGCTGCAATCGAATCACGAACTCGTCACGCCGGAAGCGAATCCGTCGCGGAGTCCCGTCGCAATCGCGCCAATCGCGCCAGACGCTTGCGCGGTTCCTCATCGATGCTCAACTGAACTTGTGGTCACCCGAAGGATTGGTTTAACGTCGGGCGAAGTCCGCACCTGCCTCGGCCACGAAGCCACACTCGGCATTTTGGCCCGGCATCGTTTGTCGGGCTCGTCCCGCGGGGGCGGCTCCAGCCAACCGGTCTCCAGCAGCAATAAGGATCCACACGGCGGATGTTTGGTCGACCACTCGAAAAGATGCGAGTCCGTCTCTACGTGGTAGCCTTCGCACTGGCATGGTTGCTCACGTGTGCCACGGCTTTGAACGTCGTCGCTCGGGATATCGCGCCGGTGGATGACGGATCGTCGACTGACCAAAGTTCCGAGGAACTGGCCCGCGAGCTTTTGCGGCAACCGCTGGCACCGCCGACCGAACCCGCGTACGCCGGACGGTTGATCCGCGCGGCACGTCAACTCGCGGACACCGACCAACAACCCTCGAGCGAAATTCAGCAATTGGCCGTTGAGCTGTTGATCCAAGTGCTCGCATGGTACGAACAATCCGAACCCGCCGCGGATTCGCGACCCGCCCAGACGGTACGGATGGCCGTGGTGTCCGCGGCGAGCCGAATGGGTCGGCACGACTGGACCGTTGAACATGGCGCGAGAGCGCTGCACGCCAGCCAAGTTCTGACTCCTGAGGAGCGATTGGGGGTGACGCAGTTGTTGGTCCGGTCGGCGGCCATCGTCGATCGATACCCGGTGGCGTTGCAGACGCTCAGGGAGGCCGAGTCGTCGGGCGACCTGCCTGTGGAAGCACTGGCCGAATCGGGGTTGTCTTTGGCCAGTTCGGCGATGAGTCAAAAGCAGCTGAAGGTCGCGCTCGAGGCCTATCAGCTATGTGAGCGTTTGTCTCCTCATGGCCAGCGTTCCGCTCAGGCGAAGCTCGGTGCCGCTTGGGCGTCGGCGCTTGGGGCCGAGCCACCGCTCGATGCGGTCGAGCGGCTCGGCGAGTTCATCGAAACCTACCCCGATCATGACGAAGTCCCCAGTGCGATGCGCGCGCAAGCCCAGTGCTACGACCAAGCGGGGCAATCCGAGATGGCCAACCAAGTTCGAACCGATCTGATGACTCGTTTTCCCACCAGCGACGCGACGAGAAAGCTCTTGAGCGCCTCGATCGCAGCGGCCGGACACGGCGACGCGGTGATTTGGGATTCGGCGATTTGTCAGGCCTGGCGAAAATGTTTGGAGACACACGGCAACTGGAACGCCGAGGAATTCGCGACCCTGTTTATCCAGTCGATTCGAGGCGGAGACGAATCGCTTTGGCATGCGAGCTTCGGCGCGCTGCTTCGGGATGACGCCGACGGGGCTCTGACGGCGAGCGTGTTGACCCAGTGCAGCCGCCGCGAGCAGGATCACGTCGCCGAGCATTTGGCGATCGACCTACTGGGCCAACTCGGATCGCTCGGTCACCAGCCCTCCGAACGCCAGCGCGTCGCCGGGGAGGCGGCGTGCCGATGGATCGCGGAGTCGGGTCGATGGAGCCTGCTTTCGCTGGCCGCCGCCGAATTCGGGCCACCGACGCGCGAGAACCATCGCGGACGCGAGATCGACTCGCTGCTTGCCGAATCGCTGATGCAAACGCACCGATCGGATCTGGCCTACCCATGGTGGAGTGCGATCATCGATGACCTCGAGGCGGATGACTTTTCAACGCTGCTGAGGGGCGCCGAAAGTGCCGTGGGTTACGCTGACACAGCGATCGCTGGCGAGCGGATCGAGGCGGCCCGCGTCGCCGCCGGCGTGGATCGGCTCGCCGCCGCGTTGGTG
>JBGTCJ010000279.1:0-9261 GCA_041748895.1 Pirellulaceae bacterium | reverse complement strand
GCCGCGCGGCATGCGGTTACTCCAATCCGCATAGGCTTCGAGGTTGTTGCACCAAGCAATGCCCCAAAACGAATTCGCGATCTGCCGCGAGTTGATTTGTATCGGACAAAGCTGTCTGCCTTCCTTTGCCAGCTTTCGAGCTTCACTCGCTGCGTTTTTGCGGCGCCGAGCGACTGGAACGTACCGGGGCCACTGTTGATAGAAAGCCAAAGCGAAACTCCCTTTTCAGGTGGATGCGGCTTGAGCGAGATCCAAGGATACAAAATCAAGCAATTGCTCGTTGGACATTTCCGTCAAATTCAGCTCACCGGACTTGCCAAACATTTGCTCGCTGATTTGACGTTTGGATTGAATCAAGTCATCGATTCGTTCTTCCAACGTTCCGCGAGTGACAAACTTGTGCACCAGCACATTGCGGGTCTGACCGATGCGAAAGACCCGATCCGTCGCTTGATCCTCGACCGCGGGGTTCCACCATCGATCAAAATGAACAACATGGCACGCTTCGGTCAGGTTCAATCCCGTTCCTCCGGCCTTAACCGAGATGACGAAGTGCGGCGGTCCAAAGGGCTGCTGGAACTCGGAGACCAACTTGCCACGGGCCTTCGCGGATGTCTTGCCGGTCAGGACCAATCCGGGTTGGCCAAAAACCTCGCCCAGAAACTGGCTGAGTGGTTCACACATGGATTGAAACTGGCTGAATACCAAAACCTTCTCCTGCTTTTCCGCCACCGTTTCGCAAAGCCGCGCCAGCTCGTCGTACTTTCCTGAATCCTTGGCGCTGAAATGCGACTGTTTTAAATACAACGAAGGATGGTTGCAAATCTGCTTTAGTTGCATGAGCACTGCTAGCACCAATCCACGTCGCTGGATTCCGGTGGCGACCTCCAGCGAGCTTTCCAGATCCTTGATGACTTCCGCGTACAGCGCTGCTTGTATCGGCGAGAGGCCACAGTCGACTCGCATTTCCGTCTTGGCGGGAAGATCGGGGACGATTCTCGGGTCTGTCTTCAGTCGCCGAAGGATATAGGGTTGAATCAGTGTTCGCAGCGAGGAAAGTCTTCGCGAACGCTCCGTATCGTTCTTGCTGGAAACAAACCGCTTGAATTCCGATGCGGTGCCCAGAAGCCCGGGTGAGCTGAAGTCGAAAAGCGACCAGAGATCACCCAAATGGTTCTCGATCGGAGTGCCCGTCATCGTGATGCGACAACGAGCAGGAATTTTCTTGATTGCCTTGGTTAGAGCGGCATTGGCATTCTTGATCGCCTGAGCTTCGTCCAGCACGATCAATCGCCATGACAGCTTCTGCAGCCAACTGGCTTTGCGGACCATACCGTAGGTGATCATCACAACGTCGTACCCAGACAACGCCTGGTGCGGGTCGAGCTCGATGCGACTGAGTGCATCCGCTTCGGCGGCCGAACGATGCGCGACAAGCAGACGCAACTCAGGTGCGAATCTGGCCACTTCACGCTGCCAATTGCCCAGCAGCGACGTCGGCACGATCAATAGGCAGGGAGCTGCCGTTTCGACGGTCGCGGTGCGCTGCTGCTTCAGCTGCACGATCAGCGAGATTACCTGCAGCGTTTTCCCCAGTCCCATGTCATCCGCAAGGCACGTGCCGAGGCCAAGCTGTGTGGCAAACCAAAGCCAACGGACACCATCCGCCTGATAGGGACGGAGCGAGGCGTTAATTCCCGACTCGGGATCAATCGCCATGTCCCCAGCGGGCTGCCGCAACCTCTCCAGCACTCGTTGTAGCCATGGTCCCGCCTCGACTCGAGACCAATTCCTCGCGCCATCGTCAATCTCATCCTGACCAATCGTTGCCCCGGAGAGCAGTCTCATGGCTTGCAGAAAATCGATCCCTTCTACTCGCTGCTTCTGTAGTTCTTTCCAGTGCTTCAAGGCCGATTGCAGTTGCTCGCCATTGGCCTGGACCCACTTCCCTCGAAGCAGAACGAGTCCCTCGCGAGCGGCCAGTAACTGTTTGAGTTCATCGGGGCGCAGCGGCTCTCCTTCGATGGCGACGTCAACGTTGAAATCCAACCGGTCCAAGCCGAGGGCGGTTGGTTCGAGCGTGCCCAGGCGCACGGAGACTTGCGGCCGCGGCGGCCGCGTGGCATTCCACCAGTTCGGCACGCGGACCACGATCCCGGCTTGCTCCATCGTGGGAACGCTCGACAGAAAGGCATAAGCCTCGCGAATGCCCCAGGCTTGAGCGGCGAACAGCCTCCGGGACTCGAGCAACTCCGCCACCAACGTGCAGGATCTGGCCGCACGCGTGACCGGTTCGAGCAGCCGATCCAGCATGTCCGTATCTTTCGCGGCGATCGATTGGCGGAGTGCACCGGAGAGAGGTAGATGCTGTGGCCCGCCGTCGATGGACCGACCTTCCGTGTAGGTTGCCATGAAGGCGAACGGGGCGTCGGCGTTCCTCTTGTTCTCCGCCAAGTGGAAGGTGACCCGGCCGATCAGGTTCCATGCCGGATCGAGTGTCCTTAGGTAGCCGGAAAGTCCTTCGTTATGCTTTCCAGCGCGTATCCGCGTGTGGGCATCCAGGTCTTCCCAGGCGCCGTTGAACGTTTCCTTAGAAAGATACGCCAGCCCCAACATGGGAGGAGCGGCTCGCAGGATTTCGTCCAGAGTGGTGGCGTCGGGGCAAACCGGTGAACTCCATCTCCGTGTATTCTGCGCGGACTGCCGACACAGTGCCTCGAAGTAGCGTCTTCCATAACCTCGCCAGAAGGAGAACTCGGCCGGCCACGTCGCGACCTGCGTGCGCCACTGGTGCGAAGTGAGTTCCGTAAGCCCAGACGCGAGGGAACGTTGGAAACAGGCGGTCACCTCAGGAGGCAACGCCATCACATCGGCTCTGTCGGCATCCAAACCGGGCGCCGCGATGACTCCCAAACGTCCTTGTGGAGAGACGGCGATTCGAAGCAACGGACACCTTTCTTCGAGGGGATCATCTACCCCATTGACTGCCGTTCTCTCGGTTATGCCCTTGAGGCACGGCCCGACACCGATGTTCTATTTTCGTGGCATCGGCAGCCCCAAATGATCCGACAAGTCTCCTAGCCTCGTCAAGCCGGTTCGACGATGGCAATCGCAAGGTCGAAATATCGGGATCACGGAGGAAGCCCAAGTGATGATCGAGTCCTCACAGCTTTCCGAGGACTTTGCATTGCCCTGCGATCAAGTTTAAGGTGATGGGCGGCGCTGCCGATCGTTTCTTGTCCAACGCATCACCGATCGATTCCCACCTCGAGCTCCCTTCGAAAATGAATCCACTGCGCTTCGGGATTGCTCGCGGCATCCCCGTGCTGGTCGCTTTGTCATCCGGTGCCGCCGTCACGGCGATCGAGCCCCCTCGCTGCATCGACGCGGGAACCACGATCGAACTGGTGATGTCTGAACCGGAAATTGTCACGCCGGTCAGTTGCCGTTTCGACTCGCGTGGTCGATTGTTTGTCGTTGAATCTCACACGCACTTTCCACCCGAGGATTACGCCGGACCCAAGTTCGATTCGATCAAAGTGCTCGACGATTCCGACGGCGACGGCACACTCGACCGGGCTCGCGTGTTCCACCAGGCAACCGTCAAGACGATGTCGATGGCGATCGATCGCGATGATGACGTGTACGTGGCGACGCGCGCGGCGATTCTCCGATTGCGAGATACTAGCGGCGATAACGTGGCCGATGACATCGCGACGCTCGTTGAGCTCGATACGACGGCCGATTACCCGCACAACGGACTGAGCGGATTGTTGATCGAATATCGCGGCGCCGATCCATCTCAGGGGACGATCACGTTTGGGATGGGCGAGAATTTTGGAGCCGACTACGTGCTTCGCGGCTCCGACGGCCGCGAGCTGACCGGCGGTGGTGAAGGTGGGAATATTTTCGAGTGCAATCTGGACGGGTCGGAGATCCGACGTGTTGCGACCGGGTTCTGGAACCCATTTGGGATTTGCCGCGATACTGCGGGCAGATTGCTAATGGTTGATAACGATGCCGATGCGATGCCGCCCTGCCGAATCGCCGATGTCGTTGAGCAGGGCGACTACGGCTTTCAGTTTCGCTTTGGGCGCGCGGGCACGCACCCGCTGCAGGCTTGGGACGGCGAGCTTCCGGGAACGCTGCCGATGGTCGCGGGCACGGGTGAAGCGCCCTGCGCGATTCTCGAGCATCGCGGGTTTTACTGGGTCACGAGCTGGGGCGACAATCGTATCGAGCGGTACGTGCCGGAGACGGCCGAAGGAGCCTTACGGGCGACGCAATCGATTGCGATCGTGGGCGATGCGAATTTCCGCCCGGTTGATATGGCGATCGCCGCGGATGGCTCGATGTACGTTACTGACTGGGTCGACCGCAGCTACAACGTTCACGGAAAGGGTCGAATCTGGAGGATCCGCTGGAACGATGCGGACGCGCCGTTTCAAAAGCCGTTACCGCGCAGCCACGACGAACTGGCTCGTCTCGCGTTGCCTGATGCCGACATGGCGGCGGCTCGACGCGCGATGCAGAGCGACCGCCCCTTCGATTGGCAGGCAGGTGTTGAGAGGGCCTCACGCGATGAGTCGTTCCTTCAAGCTTCGATCAGCGACCTGCCCACGGCGAAGGAGCGTTTGGGCTGGCTCGCCGCCCATCGATGGAACCACCTGGTTAGCGAAGATCGTGATCAGCGGATTCCCGAGATCACTCGAATGCTTCGCGCCGCGCTCTCGGATCGTGATGAATCGGTCCGGTTAGCCGCTGTCCGATGGGCAGCCGAGCGCCGGATCGAGCCATTGATGCAAGAGGTCGAGACACAGCTCACGCACGGTGATTTGTCGCCCCGAATGCTCGCGGCGACGATTGCCGGCTTATCGTTCATGGAGTCGGGTCGGGTCGAGAAAGGTCCGTTCGACGCGCTCACTCGCCGGCGTCTGTTGTCATTGGTTTCCGACGCCGATCGACCCACGTCGATTCGGCGATCGGCATTGATGTTGGTTCCACCCGATGCGCCGCAGTGGGACGCGGGGCTGCTCGAATCCTTGGTATTGCACGGTGAGCGTCCGCTCGCGCGGTCGGCTGCGAGGCACGTCGGGGTTGCGGCGCTTCAGAATCAGAAGATGCGGGAACTCGCAAACCAATTGACCTCGTCGGCGCCTGAAACGTTGCGAAGCGATCTGTCGATCGGACTGCATGCTCGCTCTCAAGCTCAAGCCCCAGACACTCGGGCGAGTCGTCCGTCGATTGACGATCTCGACGCCTGGATGAAGCTTGTGGGCGAAGGTGGTGACGCCGATCGTGGGTGGAAGGTGTTCTTCGGCGGTGAGGGGGCGAAGTGTGGTTCCTGCCATATGCGCGACGGTCGAGGTGTCGGCGTAGGACCCGATCTCACATCGATTGCCGCGACGCAGGATCGGCGACGGATCTTGGAATCGATCCTGCACCCCAGTCGCGAGATGGGTCCGATGTACGTTCCGTGGAACGTTTTGACGACGGATGGACGCGTCTTAACCGGGATGAAGCTCAACGCGGGGGGTGTCGGAAATTCGATGCGATTCCTCGCCGCCGACGCGAGCATTTTTGAAGTTGCGGTTCGTGATGTCGAGTTCCAGGAGCCCGCGAGCCAATCGATTATGCCCGCGGGGTTGGAGCAGCTCATGGCCATCGAACAGCTACGGGATCTGTTGGCGTTTTTGCAATCGCCTCCAGAATAGAATGATCGTCGAACCTGGTTTCTCGTTTGCACCAACGGATCGATTACAAGGCGAACGCCATGACATGCCGCGAATTTTTCAGAGGCCTTCGCGAGTTGCGATTCGTCTCGCTTTCAGATAGCCGTGTGGAATCGCAACGCGGCAGATTGGTCACGAACCGTGGTGCGGCGATTCTGGCGTCGTGCCCGTTGTTTTGCTCCATACTTTCTGTCGCCTGCTGGGTCGCTGTGTCGCCTGCGAACCGAGCGAGTGGTCAGTCGGTCGCTCAGCCGACGCCGGCCGCCGCGCCCTCGGTACCTTCGATCCACCGGCCGCAGGGACCGAGGATCTCCTTAAACCCTCTGGACGCCCGAAATCAGTCGTCGGGGATCGCCTCGCCCGAGTCCGATCCTTCCTTCGAATCGTACTCGCTCGATGCCAAGACCGCGCCGCGTCCGTCGCCAGTTGAGCCAATCGAAACACGGATGCCGCTGCGGCTCGATCCCGGCGATCGCATCGCACTGATCGGCAACACCTTGTTTGACCGTGCCCAGCACTATGGGCATCTCGAGGCCGTGATCCATCAGGCGTTTCCCGATCACCGGTTGATCTTTCGGAATCTGGCTTGGTCCGCCGATACGATCGATCTGCAACCGCGTCCGGAGAATTTTGCGGATCTGCAGCAGCATCTTTTTCATGAGCGGATCGACGTCATTTTTGCTGCGCTCGGGTTCAACGAATCGTTCGCCGGCGAGGAGGGTTTGGGTGCGTTTGGCGAGCGGTTGGGCGGCTTTCTTCGGGATCTCCAGTCCAAGGCCTACAACGGCGAGTCGGCACCTCGGGTCGTCTTGGTTTCCCCGATCGCCAATGAGGACCTACCGCGAATCGCCGCCGGTCGGATGAACAATGCACGCATCGAGCGGTACGTCGAGGTGATGCGCGAGGTGGCCGCCGCCCATCGCGTTGGATTCATCGATCTGTTTTCCGCGACGAAGGCTGGTATGAGCGAAGCCAAAGCGGACGGCTCCGGCTCGGCTTGGACTGTCAACGGCATTCATCTGAACGAGAGTGGGTACGCGCGTTTGGCGGAAATTCTCTTCGAGGGACTCTTTGATCAATCGGCATCGGTCGTCGATGAGTCGCTTCGGCAAATGGTGATCGATAAGGACTTGCAATACTTCCGCCGTTATCGCCCCGCAAACACTTTCTACTACACCGGTGGACGGAGTCGGGACTTTGGCTATCTCGACTTTTTGCCGGCGATGCGCAACTTCGACCTGATGGTCGCCAACCGGGAGAAGGCCATCTGGGCGATCGCCCGCGGCGAGAGGGCCGCCGCACAGATCGACGATTCCAACCTGCCGCCGCTGCCACCGGCGCAGCAGAGTCGGGGCGCCAATGAGTGGTTGTCGGCTGAGGAGGAACTCAAAGCTTTTCAGATCGATCCGCGGTTCGAGGTGACCCTCTTTGCGGGCGAGGAGGAGTTCCCGGATATCGCCGCACCGATCCAAATGCGATTCGATGCTCGCGGTCGGTTGTGGGTCGCCTGTTCCACAACCTATCCGCACGTTTATCCAGGGCAAGCGGCGGTCGATAAGTTGGTAATCCTTGAGGATACCGATGGCGATGGCAGGGCGGACAAGTCGACCGTGTTCGCCGATGATCTGCACATCCCGTTATCGTTTGAGCTGGGCGATGGGGGCGTCTACGTCTCCGAGATGCCTGATTTAACGTTCTTGCGTGACAGCGACGGTGACGATCGAGCCGACATACGCGAGCGTTTGTTGACCGGTTTTGGGACCGAGGACTCGCATCACGCGCTGCATGATTTCGTTTGGACGCCTGATGGTGATTTGATCTTTCGTGAATCGATTTTTCACCACACTCAGGTCGAGACGCCCTACGGACCGGTTCGGCAACAAAACAGTGGGTGGTTTCGGTTCGAACCCGAGATCAGCCGACTGACGAGCTTTGGAAGCTACCCGAGCACGAACCCTTGGGGTGTGACGTTCGATGATTGGGGGCAACACATGGCTAGCCACCCAATCTACGCGGCAGCGTTTCACTCGCTCGACCCACCCTATCCCGATCAGCACCCGCGTCCCACGGGATTGCCGGCCTATTCGGGAACGTGCGGTCACGAGTTCATCGACTTTGCGACGTTCCCCGACGAGTTGCAGGGCCATTTTGTCAAGGCTCGCTACAAGCCGACCAATCGGATCGAGATCCACCGATGGGTCGAGGACGATTTCGGCTACCATGAGGAGTATGTCAGCGACTTGATCTTCTCGACCAATCTGAGCTTCATCCCGGTCGATATCGGATTCGGTCCGAGGGGCGATTTGTACATCTGCGATTGGTACAACCCGATTAAGGGTCACGCTCAATATTCACTTCGCGATGAACGTCGGGACCGACATTCGGGACGCATTTGGCGGGTGACCGAAAAGGGGAAAGCGCTCCAGGATCCTCCCGAAATAGCCACGGCCAGCGAAACGAAGCTGATCGATTTGCTCGAGCGGCCCGAGTATCGCATCCGCTACTGGGCCAAGCGTGAGCTGCGCGACCGCGACCCCGAATCGGTTTTGCTCGCGCTGGACGATTGGGTGGGACGCCTCGACCCGAGTGATCCGCGGTATCGCCATCACCAACTCGAGGGACTCTGGCTTTACCGCGGCATGGATTCTCCCCAGCCCGAGCTACTGCGTGAGTTGATCGATTGTGAAGACCACCGGGCGCGCGCGGCGGCGGCTCAGCAGCTGCGTTACTGGCACCCCCACCTTCCCGATGCGATCCGACTTCTTCGGCAAGCCGCGAACGACCCGAGCGCGATCGTTCGCATGGAGGCCGCGATCGCGGCGAGCTATATCGGTTCTCGCGATGCGCTCGACGCGATGCTCGACGTGCTGCGGCATCCCCGTGACGGGCACCTGCAGTACGCGATCACATGCGCGCTCGGTTCGCACACACTGCGTCGACACTGGGAAAACAATCCCGATTACCAAATCGCGTCGTTGCTAAAGCAATCGGCGAAAGCGGGAGAATGGCAGGAACCCAAGCCAACGCCTGCCGAAGCCAAATTTGATGCGCGCGACAATTTGGCGACGGTCCGAATCGGTTGTTTGCCGGAGAAAATGAAGTACACGCTCGAACAATTTGCGGTGACGACCGGCCAGAGCGTCAAATTGATTTTTACCAATCCTGATGCGACCGATCATAACCTGCTCATCGTTCGTCCCGGAGCGCTGGAGGAGGTTGGCATGGCTGCCAATGAGATGGCGCGCGATCCGGCCAATGCGAACTCGGATTTCATTCCCGAGGACAAAAGATCGCTGATCCTTCGCGCCACGCCGATGATCGGGCCGACTCGCAAGACACAGACACATGTGCTCCGGTTCCGCGCGCCGACAAAACCCGGAATCTATCCGTACGTTTGCACGTTCCCAGGCCACTGGGTCGTGATGAAGGGGCAGATGATCGTCGCCGAGGACTTGGCCGACGTACCGGCGATGTTGGAACAGGCCGCGCCGAAGGTGGTCCAGCACTGGACGATGCAAGATTTCGTCGG
>JBGTCJ010000278.1:0-3230 GCA_041748895.1 Pirellulaceae bacterium | reverse complement strand
CTGCCGCAGCGCCAAACGGATCCGCCTGCTGAGCCAATATTCGGTCTCTTCGACCCCCCGAGCCACGTTGGCTCGCAACGGATCGCCGCCGCGCGAGAAAAGCATGGCGCCCGGGAGCACCAACAGCAGTAGCAGCAGGGTGAACGCGACGCCCAGCGACGCCACGATGCCGAAAATCCGGATCGGCTGCAACTGCACCAAGATGAGTGAGCCCAACCCGATCACGGTCGTGCTGGTGGCCATCAGACAGGGCACCGTCCCGGCTCGCATCGCAATCGCTGCGGCCTGGGCCACCGTCGCCCGGGGGAATTCACGCACCGCGTCGAGAAAGTAGTTGCTCAGGTGAATGCCCGACGAGACGGTCAGCACGAAGACCAGCGGTGGCAAAACGATCAGGACCGCATTCATCGGCGTTCCGGTCAAATGCACCGCCGTCATGACCAAACCCTCACCCACAACGGCAACCACCGTGATCACGAGTGTCAACACGATCGATCTCAGACAGAACAGGCAGATTAGCGCCGCCAGAATTGCCGAAGGTGGCGAGAAAGTTCGGATCGTGCGTATCGACGCTTCGTCGATGACCGCGCCATCCTGTGGACCGCCGACCATTGCGATTTCATCGGGCTCGATCTGCAGTAGCGCTGCGAGCGCCTCGCGGATTGTCGGCAGAAGCAAACGGCGACCGTCGATACCTGACTCCGTCAACGAAATCAGCAAGCACGTTTGTTCGCCGTCGGGCCCGATCAGTGAACCTGACAATCGCTTGATCGATGCCGCCCGAGGCAACTCCGAAGGCGGCGATGTCATCGTCTCCAAGAAGTCGTCACCCGAGCGAGCCCAGTAAATGGGCGGAGCATCGAAAGCGTCGGCCAACTCAAGAATCAACTGCGACGCGGTGCTCGACCGAACCAAGTCCAGCGGTGGCGGCGTGCGATCCTGATCTGCCACATCCATGGCGTCGCCCGGTCGTCGCGGGAGGGCAGGCTCAACCACTAGCGGCCGGAGGAGCTCGGTGGCGGCGGATAGCTGCGGTGCTCCCAGCCGCGCGCCCGGCCAGGAAACGTAAACCACTTCAGGCACCGAGAAACGACGAGTGAAGTCGTCGAATTCACGCCTCACCGGATCGGACGGCGGGATCCAGTGTGCCGGGCGATTGTGCAATCCCTGAATCGCTAAGTGCGATCCGACCGCCGCGGGCCCGACTAGCAACAGCAGCAGGCAGAGCCCGAACCACATTCGCGTTCGGTAACGACGTCGGATCGAGGCGTCATCAAGCGTGCGGAGATCCACGAATGAACAATCTGGTAGCGAGAGAAAACCTAGATCCGGGTCGCCGTTACAAAGCGGCCACGACGATACGACGCTGCATTTATCCTACGCGGTGATGCAGAAACGCAACGCCAAGTCGTCTCGTCGGTCGCCGGACCAGACCGCAGCGAAATCTCAAACCACTACCAGCAAAGAGTTTATGCGATTGCAAACCGGCTCGTCGCGGACTCCAACCCAATCCACGGCGCACCGCGTGCACCGCTGGCCTGCGCGGCTCGTGGGATCGCGAGGATCGATCCGACACCGCATCAACCGATTCCAAGTGGCACGGGGAGCCCTTGAGCGTAGGTCGTGGTCACATGCATTCCACTCAGATCGCCCGCCTCGCTGCTCACGTCGCGGATCGTGCCACGCCGCTGGCGCGTTTGAAATGCGTGACCGATCCGGCTGCGATCACGAACTATTGGGTTGCATCTCGCAAACGATTGGATCTGTGGCACCACGGGCTCGCTCGCCACAGTTACTTCGAGGCCGCGGGTAGGCCCCTGGCGCTGCGTGTTTGGTGGAAAGAGCACGCGGCAATGATCGAAGAGATTCTGGTCAGCGAAATGTTGACGCGAGTGTTTGCCGCGTTCGCATCCGTGTCAGACGCGACCGCGAATTGCATCGAAATGTCGCCGATTACTCACTCCATCTTCCAATCGCACCTCGAAGCTCGCAATCGAGCGCTGCAAATGATTCTGTTTGGTCGTGGGGCGACCGTCAGCCAGACGGTCGGACTGAATCGACTTCGTCGAACCTCCGAACGATGGACCGATCTACTGATTGGCCAGATGGCAGCAACCCGCTGCGACGCAATTCTCTACGGCTTTGACCCTCAGCGGGTCGAGGATCAGGCCGTTGAGTACCGGTCGATCCACTGCGAGCGCGAACTTCGCGGGATCCGCACATTCATCGACTCCTCGCTGGTAATCGCTGTCCGCAGCCGCACCTCAAGCGTTGCAGCGCTACCCCACGCCAACGCGCAGGTCGCCCGAGCCGTTCTCGGGTTTTTCGCGCCGACGTCATTCGATTCGATCGGTCTGCCGATATCGGATCATCGAATTCGTGCGAATGTCGCGCTAACGCAACGGGCGGAAACCGGAGATGCTCGCCCTGTCATCTGGGAGCACACACCCGACGCCACGACCGATAGCGACGTGCGATCTTCGCCCCCCAAGACCCCAATTCGTTGGTTGCTCTAGCGCCCGCGAAGGTGTGTCGGATCAGGACGCTCTTGACTTGAGCCTTTTCGGCGATTTATTCCCGAATCCATGTCGAAGGATTTTTCTCGGGTGATGGTCAAGCCGTGTCGCCTGCTGACGAGCCTGATTGCGCTTTGCCGCTTCGTAGGGGTATTGCCGCTTTTGGCTGCGCCCGCGACGCTCTCCGCGCAGGTTTACCCGAATGTCTCGGGGGGCGGCCGTTCCCCGGTTGATATCCCGCAGACCAACCTCACGCCGATCCAGGTACCGACCTACTCGGGACAGTCGCCCTTTCCTAACGGCTCAAGCATTCCACCCTCGATGGCTAGTCCGCCACCGGCATACGGTTCCCCGGGTGGATCGACCTTGTCGCCACCACCGGGTGCTTCTTTGGGATCACCGTTGTTTGATCCCTATTCGAGCGGTCCCAACCCAGGCACGTTTGCCCCCGCGATCACTGGGGTTCCCCCGATCTCAAACCCCGGGGCTTTACCACCCTCAGGCGGGCTGTTCTCCGGGTCCGCTTTTGGAGCCTCGACGCCTGTTTTTGGTCCTGGCAACCCCGGATTTGGAGGGCCATCCGGGTTCGGAACTCCGTCGGGTTTTGGATCGCCCGGCTATCCATCGGCGATGTCACCGGGTGGATTTCCGAGCTCGGCCTACCCTTCGGGGAACCCGTCTTCCCTCTTTCCCGGTGGATTGTTTAGCGGTGGT
>JBGTCJ010000277.1:0-6192 GCA_041748895.1 Pirellulaceae bacterium | reverse complement strand
GGCGCAATCTCCGGCAGTCCCCCTTCAAGATCCAATGCCCGCGGACGATCGGACGAGTCAAGAGCCGCCGGCGATTGACCCATTGCCCAGGTCCGAGCCCTTACCTCCTTCCGAGTCGCTTCCGCCGATCGGGCTGCCATTCGTATCGCCGCTCACGCCGGGACTCTCGCCGGGCGCGGGACTCGATTTGCCCTCGGCACTCCCCGCAGCGGGACTGGGAGCCTCGCTGTCGACATCGCTTGGGGTAACGGCAGGATCGTTCTCCGCCGCTCCGACGATGATCGGTGACCTATTCGGGGGTGGCGGACTGATTCTAGGGATTGACAACGTTCAGGTCACATCATTCATCGCCGAAGGCACAATTCTTTCGGGTAGTGGCAGTTCCGCGATCCTGGGCTTTGGGTTCAGCGACCCCCAGGCGATCGACATCATCACCGAGTTCGGGACGGGAACGGACCAGTCGCTCGATGGCTTCGTCGACCAATTCAGCATCCTGGAACCGATCCCACCTACCAACGCGCCAACATCGCCGGGTCCGGGCTTTGTCTTCGGTGGTGGAACGGCCGTTTTCACCGATGGGTCCCAGACACCGGCTGACGGTCCGTTCGATGATGGCGATTCGTGGTTTATCTCCTACAACTACTTTCTCACCGAGCCTTCGGAGGAACCGATTTTTCTCGCGGGGCCCGACTCGACGACACGGCGGGTAAAGATTGCGGAAAACTTCAGCCCTGAAGTGCGAGATCGTTGCTTCTTCAACTACAGCTTTTTCAACGATGCGCTCGGCGGTTTGGGCGACGTGAGTCGGTACGTCCTCGGATTCGAACGGATCTTGATCGACGATTTGGTGTCGATCGAAGTTCGGCTGCCGATGGCCGGAACCGTTTCGAGTCGGCAGCACTTGGAGCGGATCGGCGAGCGGGATTTCGAGCTCGGTAACGCGATCGTGATTGGCAAGGGAGTGTTGCTCAGGAACTCGCGACTCACTTGGACAGCGGGCTTGGGCGTAACCGTCCCGCTGGCCGATGACACCAAACTCCTGCGTGGAAACGAAATGCTTCTCAAGATCGAGAATGAAGCCGTTCGCCTGCTACCGATCACAGGAATTCTCTACCGACACGATCCAAAGACTTTCTTTCAAGCCTACACGCAAATCGACGTCGATGTGCAGGGCAACCCCATTCTGGCGGGAACCACCCAGGGTGACGTCGTCGGTATTGGCCGCTTCACCGACTCAACGCTCTTGCACGCAGACATCTCGGGACACCGAATCGTCCACCAGACACGTGATCGATCAGCACTTTTGCAAGGGGTGATCGCCAATGCCGAACTGCACTACACCGGCACGCTCCAGGATTCGGATGTTGTCCGCGGTCGTGGCCTGACCGTCACCAACATTGCGCGAAACTTCAACATTCTCAACGCAACCTTCGGCGCCCACCTGCTGCTAGGCGAGAACTTGGTTGTAACGCCCGGTATGTCGATTCCCCTGCGAGATGGGACCGACGAACAATTCGACTACGAAGCGATCGTGCAGGTGAACTACTTACGCTGACCCGCCAGAAGGACATCACCCGCTGAGACGCGTGTCATGGACGTGGGAGGTGCAGTGGGGCCCGGCGAATCTTCGTCAACCTTCAACGAGCGAACGAAGTTAATCAGATGCCAGACATCCTCTTCGTCAAAGTCACCGGGCACGAAGGTCGCCGCAGGCATCGGTGTTCCTTCAATACCTTTGACGATTCGAATCCAGAGGTCCGAGGCTGATTCGCCACCACGGAAATACCCTTCGGAAAAATTCCGTGGATGGATGGTGATTGGCAGCATGGCACCGCGAGCGAGCAGCGGCGTCAACGATTCAGGCTTGAGCGGATCGATCCCGACGCGGATCGTCCAGTCCTTCGTCCAATCGTCGTAGTCGGTGGTTTGCCCCGTGCCCAATCCGTCTTCGCCGTGACACTTGCTGCACGAAGCCGTCTTGCCAAGAAACACCTCGCGTCCCCGAGCGACCGACTGCCGCATGGCCTCGCCCGTTTGGCCGCCCGAGAGCGTGACGAACTGCTCGTGATTGTCGGCCATCGGGATGTGAGAAGGCGGTTTGGGGACGTCAATTTTCCGATCAGCGGCCTCCAACCAGGAATCGCCAATCTCGGCGACAAAGTCCTCAGCGATCTCCCATGATTCGGTGAACAATGCCTTCGCGTCCTCATCGGTCGCCTGACGGTCCTCGGGGACGATGATGCGATCTCCCCCGGCAAGGTCGAGCTCGCGCGTCGCGTCGTCGACCAAGGTTCTTTCGAGCTCGCCGCGCCACGACAAATAGATCACGTAGTCAGTGAGGGCTTGGATATCCTCTTCGGTGAGTTCAGGGATCGCCTTCATCGCCGAACCCGAGATCCCATTGCGAATCGAGCGCGCGAGATCCTCTCTCGCGGGCTTGCTACCGCGTTCGGTGCTTTTGAACTTGAAAATACCCATCCGAAAATCACGGGGGTACGGATTCAAGATGGGGGCCGTTGGACCGCGACCGTTTCCCGATACCCCATGGCAATCAGCGCAGTGTTTGCGAAATAGCCCTCGACCCTCAGCGTCGGATGGCCCCGAAGCACGATTCAGCCGGTCGAGCGAAACCAGCTCCGCGAGGCTCTCATCCTCGGTGACGACCGCCGGCAACCGAGGCTCGTCAGGCGTGCCAAACATGTCCGTCAACAGCCAATTCACATCGCTGGCCGCCTGGGCCATCGAGTAGCCTTCCTTGATCTGGTATTTGTGAGTATGAACCAGATTGGGTTCGAACAGGACCACCGACTCGCGCTCGCACCCGGTGGCCGCAAGAATCAGACTGACTAGGGAGAACCGTGCGAGCCCTCGCAGAAGCGGTCGAAATCGGATCATCGTCAATTCCGAATGGCAAATTCGCTACGCGGGCTGCTGCGACTTTTTGATCAGATGACTGAGTCGGCTTTTGGTCCGCGCGGCGGCATTGCGATGGATCAAATGATTGGCAGCAGCACGATCGAGTCGTTTGGTCGCCAACCGGAACTCGGTCGTCGCGAGTTCGACATTGCCTGACTCGACGGCCTCACGGACTTTTCGAATTTGCGTCCGCAGCGCACTTCGGGATGACCGGTTTTGCACACGGAGTTTCTCGTTCTGACGGAGGCGCTTCTTGGCGGCAGCGGTATTTGGCATGGATCGTTCGAAATCGCAAGCAGAAACGGACTGAGGAAAAAGTATGGGATCACGAAGTATGCCACCGCTCCCGCCCGCTGTCCAGGGCTAATGATTCGTCACATATTGAGTGCCATGGAAGGATGTGTTTACCTAATCGGGGGTGGTCCGGGGGACCCAGGACTGCTCACGCTTCGAGGCGCCGAGTTACTCGGGCGTGCCGATGTGGTTTTGTACGATGGGCTAAGCAACACCGACTTGCTTCGACACGCGACGCATGCCGAGCAAATCTGTGTTGGCAAACACGGCCAGACTCGGATTTGGCAGCAGCAAGAGATCATCGCGGAGATGTTACGTCACGCGCGAGCGGGCAGGACCGTCGCTCGGCTCAAGGGAGGTGACCCCGCCGTTTTCGCGCGAACGGCCGAGGAAGCGGAGTCGCTTCGTGCCGCCGGGATCCGTTTTGAGATCGTTCCAGGGATCACGGCCGCGCTGGCAGCGGGAAGCTACGCCGGCATCCCGATTACCCATCGGCGCCACGCGTCAGCCGTCGCACTGGTAACCGGACATGAGGAACCGGAGAAGGCCGATTCGGCGCTCGATTGGGACGCGTTGGCACGGTTTCCCGGTACGCTTGTGATCTACATGGGCGTAACGACCGCCCACACATGGACACGTGCGCTGATCGATGGCGGGAAGGCACCGAGCACGCCCGCAGCGATCCTTCGGCAGTTGTCACTCTCGGATCAACGCGTCAT
This sequence comes from Pirellulaceae bacterium, assembly GCA_041748895.1. Classification (GTDB taxonomy): domain Bacteria; phylum Planctomycetota; class Planctomycetia; order Pirellulales; family Pirellulaceae; genus UBA6163. The sequence goes on along the minus strand of JBGTCJ010000277.1, from coordinate 2,263 downwards.
CCGTTGCCGGCTCGATGAAGTGGCGGAGGCATTGACGCCAGCAACCAAACTCCGCCCCCCCGTGATCGTGATCGTTGGCGAAGTCGCGGCGATGGCCCACTCATTCTCTTGGTTCGAGACTCGACCGATGTTCGGAACGACCATTCTTCTAACCCGTGAGCGAAGGCGAAACGATCGGTTTATCGATCGAATCCACGACTTGGGAGCCTCGGTCATTCAAGCTCCGGTGATCGAGATCGGCCCTCCCCAAAGTTACGCCGAGCTCGATCAAGCGATCGAAGAGATACCCAAAACCGACTACTTGGCCTTCACGAGCCGAAATGGCGTCGATTCTTTTCTGTCCCGATACCTCGAGCTTCGAGGCGACCTCCGCGGTTTGGCGGGCGTCCGATTGGCAGTCGTCGGTGTCGGTACCGCTGACGCGCTCCGCCCGTACCACCTCCGCGCCGATATCGTCCCCGAGGAGTTCAGTGCCCGTGGACTTGCCGACTGTCTCGGTCCTGACGTGATGGGAAAACGGGTCACTTGGTTTCGTGCCAGTCGCGGACCGGATACCCTCAAGGAATTGCTCACGCAGCGCGGCGCCCACGTCAACGCGGTGGTGGCCTACGAACATCGTGACGTGGCGACGCTCAGCGAAAGGGTCCGGCAGCAGATGGCCGCTGGTAGCATCGATTGGTGCACGGTAACCAGCGATGCGATTGCGCGATCGCTCGTTCGATTGTTCGGTGATTCATTGCGGAGATGCCAACTCGCGTCCATCAGTCCTGCCGTCTCGGCAACCTTGACCCAGCTCGGGTTTCCACCGACGGTCCAGGCGAGCCGAGCGACGGTGCCCGACCTGATCGACGCGATCGAAGCGACCGTCCGCGATTCCTTCGAACCATCGTGATTCGCCGAGCGGACTCAGCCGCCCTGTGCCGCGCGTCGAAGCCTTTCACCATTTCCCATCGATCGTCCCGAGAGTTTGGTATCCATGATCCCTCAGCGCTATCGACAAATGTGGGAAACCCATCCCGACGTCATGCGGTGCTATGAAGCGTTTGGCCAGGCAGTCCGCGAGGCCGGTCCACTCACCGCCCGCGAGGTTTCGCTGGTGAAGCTTGCGATTTCGATCGGAGCAGGGCTGGAAGGAGCGGCTCACTCGCACGCTCGCAAAGCGATCGAGGCCGGATGCAGCAAGGCGGAGCTGACACACGTGGCACTACTCGCCGCACCGACTATCGGATTCCCGGCGATGATGAGGGGGCGAGCCTGGGTGGAAGATGTGATCGACAACCCTCAAGGTCCAGACGACCGTCGAGGTCCACAACAGCAACTGTCGCAAGAACCATGACGTCCAGGTCAACCCTAAGCGGAGATCCAGCATCGAAGGATTTCTCGCGACACGAGCGCCCTCCTGATCATCCCCATCGCGACGTTCTGGGTGCGGTGCTTGCCGGTGGGAAGTCCTCTCGGATGGGCATCGACAAGGCGATGCTGCGAACCGCCGATGGAAAAACATATCTCGACCATGCCATCAGTACGCTGAAAGCCTTGGTCCCACTGGTGATCGTCGCGGGCCGGGACTACGAGCGGGAGCCGACATTTGGCCTACACGATGTCGTGTCGTGCGCGGGACCTGCCGCAGGGGTGTTGACAGCCCTTCAGTTCGCACGTTCCCAGGGACTGGCGAGCGTTCTCGTGATTCCGGTCGACATGCCCGACCTGCACAGCGAGCATGTCCGGCGATTGCTGGTGCTGCGGCAGGCTGGCGATCCGACTTGCGCCACATTCGCCGGCGGAAGGCTTGAACCGCTGATTGCCATCTATCCGACAGACGCACTGGACGAACTGCGCGACTGGGTGGTGTCCACGCGTTGCGGGCTCAGCGCTTGGGTCGCCTCGAGACGACACCATTTGGTCAAACTGCCTCCCTCGGCCGCTCGAAACGTCAATACTCAGGCGGACCTCGATGGCGGCATCGGGTCCTCTGAATTAGGTCCCTAGTCTCAGCCAAGGTCAACGTCTCGTGTTTCGGTTCGAAGATCCTGATGAAGCCATCCGTGCCGTCGGGCGACGTCTCAGCGTCGTCTCCTCCGAGCCGATCGACCTGAGCGTCGATCGGGTTCTGGCGAGTCCTGTGGTTGCCGATCGCGATAGCCCGGCGGCTGACGTTTCGGCGATGGACGGCTACGCGATCCGCATGCGATTGCTCGATAGGGACCGGGTGGAGATCTGCGGCGAAGCGCGTCCCGGCGAGCCACCACCGCCGCTTCACGAC
>JBGTCJ010000276.1:0-4378 GCA_041748895.1 Pirellulaceae bacterium | reverse complement strand
GGGCCGCGAGCCAATTTGCCGCGCGAGCCACCGCCAGCCCTCGCACGCCCGGTGCAGAAATCACCGCGCGGAGGGCCGCCACGACGGTTTGGGTTTCCGCCTCATGAAACGATTGAGAGGCAACCTCGCGAATCCAGGGGTTGGAATGCCCGAGCAAGGCTGCCGCGGACCAGGTCACTTCGGACGCACCGTGACCAGCTCCACCGTGAACCCAAAAGTCATGCGGTGGCTCGGGTTCGTGAGGAACGACGTTGGCCACTCTCCAAATCCGACCGCGGTCGTTCCCATCCCAGGTATCGGGACGGTTTTTGAGTTCCTGTGGCACCCAATCGGGATGCTCGATCACGGCGCGATACATGTCGGCAACCAAAATCGAATGTCGCGGTCCGGCGACGATATCGACCGGGCGAAACCAGGTGTCCGTTGACGCCAAGAACTCATCGGGCTGCTCATCGCGATGAGAGTTCCAGATTGCACCCTCTTTCAGAAACCATTGTCGCTGAACCAGGTACCCGGTCGGCTCACAAACCAGAAACCATTCGTCGTCGACCCGGGCAGGTCCGACGCTGCGAGGCAGACGATTGCGTCGGACGGCATCGGGGACGTCACCCGACCATCCTGGCGCGGCAACGCCGCAGGCGGCGCTGAACTGACCGCTATGCAGATTGCTGGTCGTCCATGCTTCAGCCCTCGGGTAAACGCGGGAAGACTCCCCCGAAACGGCGATATCGACCATCGCTCCACGCCGTGATAGCAGTGGGTCACGCGCGATCGCCAAGTCGTCCAGCGGAGTGTAGATCGCTGGATTGCGGTTGCTGCATCCAATTCGACGTCCGAAATCATCAATCGTCAAACCGAACTGGCTGGCACCGATGACGGCTCCCCAACGACCACCATCGGGATGAAAGAAGAAATCGCTGTCGCGCAGATCGACTTCGCCAATGCTCGGATCAAACTTCGGATGAACGGCCCGAACCGTGCCGCCGCGCAATCCTCCGGCCACATAAATCAAGCCGTCAGGCCCGAGAACCGGATGATTAGCCCGCAACTGGGTGTTGCCCTCGGTGAAGCCTTCAAACCAAACTTCCGTCTGGTCTGCGACGCCGTCACCGTCCTCGTCCCGCATCCACACGACTCGGCCGGCCAAGGTCACAATCGCACCGTCTCGCCACGGTTGCACCCCCGTCGGGAATAACAAGGCGTCGGCAAACGTGGTCGCCACCTCATACAGCCCGTCTTGATCGCGGTCTTCGAGCACTCGGATGCGGCCCCGGGGTTTCGCACCCGCCGCAGGGCCGGTGGGATAGTCGGACATCTCGACCACCCACATTCGATGGTAGCGATCGATGCGGATGGCGACCGGATCAACGACCATCGGCTCATGGGCGACGATGGTCGCATTCCAGCCCGGATGAGTCGCCATCGCCGCCACGGAGTCGAGAAAATCAAGTGGTCCATCCGCCCGCAGCGACCCTGTATCGATCGCGGTGACGCCAAGCGCCAAAGCACCGAGCGCGGCGGCGGCCGCACGACGCACCGCACGGGGTGTCGCCATGAGTATCCGGCGAGTCATCAGCAGAAGATCTCCACTCAAGAAAGAAAGGGAAAAACGCAAAACCACCCGGGTGAACATGTCCCACGGGTTCCAGTGTAACCTTGGGTCGGTCTATCTACCGACCACAGCGATCCGAAAGTTCACCTCCTACTCTCACAGGACTCGCCCCATGATCTCTCCGCCAACTGGTTGCTGGAAATCGAGTTGCCAGCCGTCGCCGCGAAAGCGTAGGCGACATCTGGCTTGGGTCATGTACGTCGCCCTGGCACTCAATATCGCAATCGTGAGTACTCTACCCGCGGATGACACTGACGGCACGACTCGCGTGATGAGCTTCAATATCCGCTACGGCACGGCCCAGGATGGTGAGAATCACTGGGACCGAAGAAAGGACTTTGTTGTCGACACGATTCGGGCCTTTGCACCCGATCTGCTCGGTACCCAAGAGACGATCGCGTTTCAGCGAGACTACATCGCAGAACGTTTACCTGACCACGACTGGCTCGCGGTGGGACGCACCGATGGGCGCGAGGAGGGGGAAATGATGGCCATTTTTTATCGAAAACAGCGCTACGAGAAGCTCGATGGTGGACACTTTTGGCTGAGCGAAACGCCTGAGGTCGTCGGCAGCGTCGGCTGGGATAGTGCATTGCCCAGGATGGTCACCTGGGTTCGTTTGCGGGACCGACAAGCCCGCGCGGACGAGTCTCCGATCGTGTTTCTCAACACGCATTTTGATCACCGTGGCGTGACGGCGCGGCACGAGTCGGCCAGACTCATTCGGCGTGAAGTCGGCGAGTTCGCACGGGATGCGCGTGTAGTCCTCACCGGCGACTTCAATGCACCCGAGGGAAGTGCTCCCTACACCGCGTTGTTCGCCGAGGACGAGCGGTCGCCGTCGCCGGTCGTCGATACCTATCGCAGGTATCGTGGTGTTCCCCATGAGCACGACGAGATCCCGCAGGGAACCTCCTCCGGATTCAAGCCGCGAGCGACTTCGAACTCACGAATCGATTGGATCGCCGTGTCACCTCAGTGGAGCGTGGTGTCCGCGGCGATCGATCGCACCGAGCGCGACGGCCGAACGCCATCGGACCACTTCCCCGTCACCGCGATCCTGAAAATGGGACCAGCGGAGCGTTAGGCCAAAATTTCTGTGACCACGCGAGCCGGCTCGACGCCGGTTAATCGCTGATCGAGTCCCTGGACTCGGAATGTCAATCGAGCGTGGTCGAGTCCCAAAAGATGCAGAATCGTGGCGTGCAGATCGCGCACGTGGACCGGCGAGTGCGACACATTGAAACCGAGCTCATCCGAATCGCCATGGGTGATCCCATGTCGCAAACCGCCGCCAGCCATCCAAATCGTGAATGCATTGGGATGATGGTCACGGCCGTCGCCACCCTCGCCCTGTGTCATCGGCGTGCGTCCAAATTCGCCGCCCCAGATCACGAGTGTCTCGTCCAAAAGCCCCCGTTGTCGGAGGTCTTCGATCAACGCGGCGGATGCCTGATCGGTATCGAGGCAATTCTGCGTGAGGCCCTTCACGAGGTTACCATGTTGATCCCATGCTTCGTGATAGAGCTGGACAAATCGAACGCCACCCTCCACCAGCCGCCGCGCCAAAAGGCAATTGTTGGCGTAAGAGGTCGCGCCGGGAACGGCACCGTACGCCTCGAGTGTGGCCGCTGACTCCCGCGACAAATCCATCAACTCGGGAGCAGCCGTCTGCATCCGAAACGCCATTTCGAACGCGTTGATTCGGGTCGCAATCTCGGGGTCTCCAACGTGCTCGAGACGCAGCGCATTGAGTCGATTGATGGCGTCGAGTGAGTCCCGCTGCAGTCGTCGATCCACCCCGGGGGGATCCGATAGGTAGAGCACCGGTTCGCCCCCGCCGCGAAATGTGACGCCTTGGTAGACGCTCGGTAGGAATCCACTTCCCCAGCAGGAATTGCCGCCACTGGGGCCCTTCTGCCCGCTGCTGAAGACAACAAACCCCGGCAAATCTCGCGACTCGTTACCCAATCCGTACAAGGTCCAGGCACCCAAACTCGGCTTGCCAAACAGCTGGCTCCCGGTGTTCATGAGCAATTGCGCCGGAGCGTGATTGAAGGCATCGGTGTGCATCGACTTGATAATCGTCAACTCGTCGGCTACCCGAGCGGTGTGGGGCAACAGCTCGCTGATCTCAGCACCCGACTGGCCATGCCTGGCGAACGCAAACTTTGGCCCCAACAATTTGCTGTTGGGATTGATGAAGGCGGCGCGATAACCCTCGAGCAGTTCCGACGGCGGCAATTGGCCATCGAACTTGCCGAGTTTTGGCTTGTAGTCAAAGGTCTCGTACTGGCTGGGCGCGCCGGCCATGAACAGCACGATGACATTTTTGACTTTGGCCGGGAAATGAGGCGGTCGTCGCGACAGCGGATCGGCGCCAGCCGAAGGGCCATCTTCCGCGCGGGCAGCGCTGGGCGATCTCCCAAGCAGACTCGACAGCGCGATCGAGCCGAGCCCGATCCCACACTCGCCAATGAACCAGCGACGCGCGATCGGACAAGCCGCCTCGCGCCGACCGGATTTGAATTGCCCAACTTTCGATTTGCTAGACATCCTCTTGCATCCTTTTGCCCGACGCGGCAAGTGCAACGCCGCAGGCGAGTTGGAATCGGATTATTCATGGTTAAACGTTTCGTCTCAACATACCAGCCGTAAGCGCAAGCGACCGGACCTCCGCACGCGAACAATCCGCACGCTCGCGCATGCCGGCTGGTAGGTGGTGGCGGCTGGTAGGTGGCCGGCGACCGGACCTCAACATACCAG
>JBGTCJ010000275.1:0-4996 GCA_041748895.1 Pirellulaceae bacterium | reverse complement strand
GCTCGCGAGGCAGATCGCCGCGGCGATCCACACGATGACTCCCTCGCGGCGGCAATGGTGTGGGAAGCGAGTGGTCTGACTCACAGGAAGACCTTTCGGGACGCGGTAGCGGCGAAACCTTGGCACAACCCAACTGTGCCGACTGGGCAATCTGTAACGTCATTCGGACGTTGATCGGGATAACTTGAGCGGGAACAAACAAAAACCTCAAAAATCGCGGCCAACACCTTTGCCGTTGCGGCGACGAAGGAACCCGCTATACTTTTGCGTCCGCAGGGTCCCCCCAAAAATCATTGAAATTTCAAGAGCGATACGATGGCTCGGCAGTGCGAAGTTTGTGGCAAATCGGTTCAGGTAGGCAACAGCGTTGAAATTCGCGGCAAGGCCAAGTACCTCGGTGGTGTCGGTACGAAAGTCACCGGCATCACACGTCGGCAATTTGTCCCCAATTTGCAGCGGGTTCACGTGACGCTCCCGAGCGGTGAGAACACCACGATGCGTGTCTGCACGCAGTGCATCCGCAGCGGAGCGATTCGCAAAACGGTGAAGACCAAGCCGTTTGAAATGAGCAACAAGAAGCCGAAGAAAGCGACCGCCTAGACTCCCCGCTCGCGCGACAATCTCGGGGGCGAGTTAGATGCCGTTGTCGGAAGAACAGATTCGAAAGCTCGCTCACCTCGCGAGACTCGATCTATCGGCGGACGAAGTCCGAATCATTAGCCCACAGTTTCAATCGATTCTGGACTTCGTCGAGCAGTTACGCGAGCTCGATACCGAGCATGTGGAGCCGATGACGACTGCCTTGGATGTGATCAACTGCTGGCAGGCGGATGTGCCATCGGGTGGTCTCGATCGGTCGGCCGCGCTCAGCAATGCACCCATGGAGGACGGGGAATACTTCTTGGTCCCGCCGGTTCTGGGGAATGCTCCGCTGGGAAACGATTCGGCTGGCCGCTAGTGGCAGATTCCGGCCACTGCCGGCGAGTGGAATGCCGCGATCGCGTCCGCAAGCCTCGCTCGCCTGAATTGTTCCCCCACGTTTCGCGGTGTTCCGGCTAACATCGTTTAGTCAACCCAAGGCCTGTGGCAAGGTGTTAGCGCGTGGAGCTCGGTTTCCTTAGTCTCGTGCCGCCGCTGATCGCGATCGTGCTGGCGATTGCGACCAAGCGAGTGATTCTGCCACTGGCGTTTGCCGTGCTGTGCGGAGCGGTGATTCTCAGCCAGGATTCCCAAACGGTCGGTGCCTGGGCGGTGGGGTCGTTGGGTGGCTTCAAAGACGCGATCTGGAATGCGGTCACCAGTTTCGATCACCTTCGCGCACTCGCTTTCAGCCTCCTGTTGGGGGCGATGGTCGGCGTGTTGGAGGCCGGCGGCGGGATGCACGCGCTGGTCAACTTTCTGTCGCGGAATATCCGGTCGCGCCGCGGCGGGCAGACCCTCATCGCTTCACTCGGGTTGACCATTTTCTTCGACGACTACGCCAACACACTGTTGGTGGGTGGCACGATGCGGACGACCGCGGATCGTTTCGGGATTTCTCGCGCCAAGTTGGCGTACCTGGTCGATTCGACCTCGGCGCCGGTTGCGGGCTTGTCGCCGATTAGCACATGGGTCGTGACCGAGATCACCTACGTCGCTGCCGGGTTGGCGGCAATCGCGATGACCAGCGACGTCTCAGCGTTCGCGGTCTTCATCGCATCGATCCCCTTTCGTTTCTACCCCATCCTGGCGCTCGTGATGGTCTTTACGATCGCGGCGAGCGACCGTGATTTCGGACCGATGCGGCACGTGGCACCACAACCGCCCGAAGACGATGCGGCATCGCCCGGGGCGTTTGATGGAAACCTCAGGCCGGTCATGTCTTGGGCGGCAATCATTCCGGTCGCCGGTTGTGTGAGCGCCGTGATCCTGAGTTTGGTGATCAATGGCTGGGCGTCGGCACGGGACGGTCAGCACGGGCTGCTTCGATTGGCCGGAGAGATCCTGCACCACGGCGACTCCTACGCCGCGTTGATCCATGGTGGCTTGATCGGATGGATCTTGGCGGTCCTCGCCCATCGCCTCATCGGTGGAACTTCGTGGGCCCGCCTGGCGATCGGCTCGCTACGCGGTGTTTTGCAAATGCTGCCGGCGATGGCAGTCCTCTGGTTCGCGTGGGCGTTGTCCGACCAAACCCAATCCGATCAACTCGATACGGGCGGCTACCTTGCATCACTGCTCACCGAGCGAGTCACACCCGCGCTGCTACCCACGGCCGTGTTCATCGTCGCCGCGGGCGTCGCCTTCTCAACGGGAACAAGTTGGGGGACGATGGCCATTCTGACACCGCTGTCGATCGACCTATCGCTACGCATCGGTGACGGGGATCCGTTTGGGGCCACGAGCATTGCGACCCTGGGGAGCGTGCTCGCCGGGGCGATCTTCGGCGACCACTGCTCGCCGATTTCCGATACCACCGTGCTGTCGAGTCGTGCCAGCGGTTGCGATCACGTCACACACGTTCGCACGCAGATGCCCTATGCACTGCTGGTCGGTGTCATCTGCATTGTCTTCGGCACCATCCCTGCGGCAATGGGCGTGTCACCTTACCTCTGCATCGCCCTCGGCACGCTCGCCGTGATCGCCAGCGTCTTCTGCATCGGAAAGAGAAATGAACCCGTGACCTGATGCGGTATCCAGTGCCTCTTCACCTGCCGACGTCCACGCCGGTTCACTCCAAACACTTTCGTAACTTCCGATCGATTCAAAGTACTCGAGCATCGAGGCGTAAAACGGATGCGATCCGAGCGTCGCGCTGTCGCCAATGACGATCAATCCTCGACGGGCACGCGTGAGCGCCACGTTGGTCCGGCGGGTATCGGCCAAAAATCCGATCTCTCGCTGTTCGTTGCTCCGTACCAACGAGAGGATCACCAACTCTTTTTCCCTCCCCTGAAACCCATCGACCGTGTCGATCTCCAAGCCGGCAAGGTTCAGTCGTGAGCGAAGCAGCCGAACCTGGGCCGCGTAGGGCGCGATGATCGCAATCTGTTCCGCTGACAGTCCCAGCTCGAGAAACTGCTTGACGAGCCGAGTCACGAGCCCTGCTTCCTGCGGGTTCAGCTTGCTCAGACCATCGGGTTCGAGTTCTTCGTCGTATCCGGCTCCCGCGGTGTCGATGAACGTCGCGGAAGACTCGGTCCAACGGTTTGGCTGGACTCCACGAAGGTCGCACAATCTGTGAGAACGGACCGAGACATCGGCGATCAAGGAACCGTCATAAAAATGATCCGACGAGAATCGCATGATCGTTTCATGCATCCGGTACTGGACCGTTAGCCGCCGGTAGACCTCGGTTCCGCACTCCTCGACCAAGCGTTGCATCAGGCTAACACCCATTCCGTCGGTCGCCGCTTCGCTCGAAAGCACCGTCGGAGGCAATTGGCAGTGGTCGCCAGCTAGTACCACGCGTTCCGCCCGCAGGACCGCTTGCCAGATACTCGCCTCGGTGCACTGGCAAGCCTCGTCGATCACGACGAGATCAAACTGCCGTGATCCGAGCAGATCGTCGTCGATCGTTGTGGTCGTGCAAATCACGTCGGCCGAATCGAGGACGTACTGGATCGATTGACGTTCGAGCGATCGGGCTTGATTCTGAAGCATCCGTGCCTCGCCCCGCATTTCACCGGCCCGTCGGTGGGCATCGCGTGAACGCGTCGACTTGGCCGCCTGTCGCATCAGCGACTCGGCTTGCCGCATCAGGTCGCGGACAATGGTGGCCGACTCGTGCTCCCCGGCTAACTCATCGAGCGTGTGACCGCGGAGGGCCTCAAAGACCCGCGCCGGGTGGCCGACACGGACGACGCGAGGGATGCTAACCACGAGCCGTTCGAGCAGGTTGTCAACGGCAGTGTTGCTCGAGGCGCACGCCAGCACACGTTCACCCCGCAAAACCGCTTGGCGGATCACCTCGACGAGCGTCGTGGTCTTGCCGGTGCCGGGAGGACCATGAATGATCGCAAAATCGCGAGCCGACATCGCAAAGCGGACGGCTTCTTGCTGCGGCGGGTTGAGGTCATCCGATAGCGTGATCGCAGGAGGCTCGCCGAACCGCGGCGGGTCGAGACCGAGCAGTTTATCGCGAAGTTTGCCCATCGCGCCGCGGGCATGGCGGATCTGGCCGATCGCCGCTCGTTGGCGTCGCCGCGTCGTTTCGTCGGGTGATAGGTCGATGCGAGTCCGATCACCGTCGGGCCACTGTTCGAGCGCGACCTCGATGGCATGCATCGTTCGCCGACTGACGACGCCCGAAACGCCGTCGCTCGACAGATCGCCGTCGTCGCTGACCACAACGGGCGAACCGACCTTGAGCCGGTTCCACGGCAGCGGCTGGTCGCGTCGTCGCTTGCCGAAGGTTAGCAGGTAGCGGCCGCCAAGCCCCGTGCGGTGGTCGGTCAGCACCAGGTCGACAATCGTCTCGCCGCTTCGCTCGGCAACTTCCCCTCGGCCGAGTCGGCGACGGGCAACCATTCGCGCCCGCTCGGCGACCGTCTCGAGGTCGAGCCAGCGAAGCAATCGATCGCAGTAGGCATCGGGTCCTTGGAATTTGGACCAGCCAATGGGGGTGGATTTCACGGTCAGGGGTGGCCACGTCTCGAAGTCTAGGTTTTGGGCAGGTGGTTGCGGCTCGTCGCCCCATCACTCTTGCTCGTCGTCAAATGAATCGTCCTGGGCGGCTCTTGTGGCGGCCGCCTCCGCGCCGAACCAGACCGTGTCCATCACGTGATACGACGGACCCGTCTTGTCGAGGTAGCTGGCGATCAGGCAAAGGTGGTCGGCGGTCATCACACCGAGTCGGCGTCCGCCGTGGTGGCGAGCACGAGCAATCACCTCGGCCGCTGCCGCACGGCTGCTGCTGCGGACACGTCCCAGGGTGAGGTGCGGCCGATAGTCACGTGGCTCGGGTTTGAAACCCAGGTCCGCCAGACGGCGCTCGAGCCCCGACACGAGTTCCACG
>JBGTCJ010000274.1:0-2541 GCA_041748895.1 Pirellulaceae bacterium | reverse complement strand
GACGCGACCGCCGCCACCGCGACGGTTGCGAGTTTTCCTGTCATCGGTGAGGGCCCGGCCGCAATCGAACCGGCGCAGGCCGTGTCGGAGATCCTCCCAGAGTCTTGCGGCGCGGGGTCCCGGCGAACCGCCCGCCGGTTGGCATGGGCTGCGGCGATTGCGGCCACCTTGATGGTCACGATCGCCGGATTGGAGCGATTTGCGTCGCAACCCTCGGCGCGACATTGGTCCTCGGGTCGACCGTTGACACGGCTGGCACTCGGTCATGACGACCATCGGATCGCGCTCGCTTGGGCCACGTCGAGGAGCGGTTTGTCAGCCGTAGGGGATGACTTGGGAACAGCCGATGCGGACGACCTTACGGAGGCCCCCTCGCTGGCTGACACCCGCTGGGTTGCTGACGCAATGGGGAGCGAGGACACAGGAACCGACGCCACACCGCCGTTCGGCTTCCCGTCGGCTGCATTGCCCCCGTGGCTGCTGAGCGCCGTCGTGTCGATGGAAGAGGCTGGCGAAGACGATTGGTTCAGCGAGGTGGCACCGTGATCGGCAACCAAACCTCGAGCGCACGAAACTTCTGGATGGGTCGCCTCGCGATGGCGATGCTAGTCGGCGGGATCACAAACGCCGCTATCGGCCGTGGGCCAACACTCGCGACGGTCGGTGATCCGCCGGCACTCGTTGCGGCGAACGGCGTCCAAGAAACAACGAGCATTGCGGTGGAATCTCCTGGGGTTGCGCTCGCGACGCAGCACCTGAGAGGGCTTCTGCCCGTGCTGAGGCACTTGCAACGTCATTCGCCGCCCGACTACGAGAAAGCGATTCGTGATCTCGACCGAGCGGCCAAGCGGCTCGAAACGATCAAGCGGAGGGACGAACTGCTTTACCGCCTTTCGCTTTCGCAGTGGCAGGTTCGCGGACAATTGGATCTCCTCAAGGCCCGCGTTCGCGTGAAGGATACGGCGGCGGATCGCAACGCGATCCTCGAGCGATTGAAGCAACTGAAGCAACTTGAGATCCGGCGAATCGAGCGCGAAATGGAATTGCTCACGCTTCGCGAGCAGGATCATCGCGAACGGATCGTTCAGGCTCAGACCGCAATCGAGCGAGGACATGACCTGAGAATGCAGTGGGTCGAGCAACACCAACGAGCCGTCTCCGAACGCATTGACGAACAATCGCCCGTTTATCTCGATGCGATCGGACTCAAGCCCGGTCGCACATCGCAAAATCCAGTGGAAACCGACAAACCCAAATCGAAGTAGGTAGTCGCATGAATCGAGAATGGATCCTGTCGTCACGACGTTCGCGCTGGGCCACCCAGCTCCCATGGGCCCTGTGTCCGATCATTTTCGCGTGCTGCGTTTCGGTGGCAGAGGCCGAAACGGCTGACCTGACCGAAGCGCCAACCGTGGCTGCGTCGCTTTCGCAGCGATTCGCCGCGGAGGATGCCACGGAGGTTGCGGATTTCCAGCGTCATGTCGGCCCTTTGCTGGGGCGACTGGGATGCAACGGCCGCGCCTGTCATGGATCGTTTCAGGGTCGCGGAGGGTTTCAATTGTCGCTGTTCGGCTATGACTTCGGCGCCGATCACGCCGCATTGCTCGACGAACACTCGGGTCGGGTCGACACCAGTGACATTGAGGAGAGCCTGATTCTCGCCAAACCGATCGATAGCGAGTTGCACGAGGGCGGCCAAAGGATGGAAAAGGACAGTTGGCAATACCGTGCGCTAAGGAGTTGGATTGCCGGCGGCGCAGAATACTCAGGCGAACTTCAGAAGCTCGATGAGCTTTCGGTAACACCTCGTGAGATACGTTTTGACCGAGAAGGCGGGGAGGTGCCGCTGCGGGTCATCGCAAAATGGGCGGACGGTACCCGCGAGGACGTCACCGAACTCTGCCGCTACACGTCCAATGATGATGTGGTTGCGGAGATCGACGAGGACGGCGTCATTCGTTCGGGTCAAGCCGGCGATACGCACATTGTCGTCGCGTATGACAAGGCGGTGGTTCCGATCGCCGTGATGCGGCCGGCGGATAACGACGGGCGATCGATCGAGCCGCCGAGGCAGTCGCTCCATCGCGTCGATGAGCTGGTACAGGCCAAGCTGGACAAATTGAACATTGTCCCGTCGGCGATCTGCAGCGACGCGGATTTCGTCCGCCGTGCGTCGCTCGATGTGACGGGCATGCTACCTTCGCCCGAGCGTGTTGAAGCTTTTCTGGCCGACACGTCGAGCGACAAGCGAGAGGCATTGATCGAGGAATTGCTCGCTTCCGCGGGCTACGCAGCTTGGTGGGCGACGCGGCTCTCGGATTGGACAGGCAACAACGAAGCCCAGCTGAACAATTATTTCCCGCTGCGGAATTACGCCTCGCAATTTTGGTACGCGTGGCTGAAGAAGCGTTTGGCCGAGAACATGCCCTACGACGACATCGTTGAGGGCATCGTGTTGGCAGAGAGCCGCTTGCCGGGCGAAAGCTACGAAGAGTATTGCGAGTCGATGACCGACGCGTGTCGCGATAACAATCCCGACGC
>JBGTCJ010000273.1:0-8286 GCA_041748895.1 Pirellulaceae bacterium | reverse complement strand
GACCCTCCCGAGGGAGGGTAAAGTCGGCTTACCGACTTGTGTAGATACCAATGCCCTGGGGAGGGTCGAAGTCGAGGGACGAGGCTTCGGGGAGGGGTTGGGGGGTTAGTGAACGCTTCGCTATCTTGCCGGCGCGCCCCTCCCCAGAAACTCGCAAGCTCGTTTCCGACCCTCCCGAGGGAGGGTAAAGTCGGCTTACCGACTTGTGGTGTAGATACCAATGCAGCGGCGGAGCATCGTCGACTCTTGACGCGGCTGGCATGGGCCAATATTCTTGCATCAGTTTGGCTTGGCCTGCGGATGAACAAGTATAAGAAAAACTTATTTTAAAAACTCACCCCTGATGAACTTTCGGTCGCTCGAACTGTTCTGTTGCGTCGCCGAGCACCGCAGCCTTTCGCGGGCCGCGGCCGATCGTGGGTTGACGCAGAGCGCGGTCAGCCAGGCGATGCAGCAGCTCGAGGAGTCGGTGGGCGTGCAATTGCTTGACCGCTCGCGGCGTCCCCTTTCGTTGACTCCCGCCGGGGAGATTTACCACGCGGGCGTCCAGCAGATCGTTCGTTCCTACCAGCGTCTCGAGGAGCGAGTTCGATCGCTCCAGGGGAAGCTAGCGGGGCAGATCACGATCGCGGCGATTTACTCCATCGGTTCGACCTACATGCCGGCGGCCAAGGCCGAGTTCTGCAAGCAGCATCCCGGTGTCTCGGTTCGCTTCGAATACGCATCGAGCGAAGGGGTTGTCGAATTGGTGGAGGAGGGCGGGGCCGATTTTGGATTGGTCAGCTATCCCCGCAACAGCAAGCGCCTTCAGAGCGTGCTTTGGCAGCAGGAGCCGATGCGGTTGATCTGCTCAGCCGCCAGCGCGCTGGCGTCACGAACGGATGTCGAGTTGTCGCACCTCGATGGGATGGAAATCATCGGTTTCGATCCCAAGGTCAAGGTTCGACGGGCGGTCGATTCATTTTTGGCGCGGCACGGCGTTTCGGTCGACGTCACGATGGAATTCGACAACATCGATTCGATGATTCGCGCGGTGGAAGCCAATGGTGGCGTGAGCATCCTGCCCGAAGCGACGGTTCGCAAGGAAACCGCGTCGGGTTCGTTGCGGGTCGTCGCCTGCAAGCAGATGAAGCTCACGCGTCCGATCGGCATCATTTTTAAACGATCGGGAAAACTTTCTCCGGCCGCGGACGAATTTGCTTCGATGCTGCTCGGTCGCCCGATCAGCTCGGCGGTCGCGAGCCGGGGTGCCCGCAAATCGGTTGTCACCGCGGTCGATTCGGGAGGCGGTGTATCCGCCAAAACGCCAACCCGAGGCGTGTCGATTGTCGCCTAGGCGGCGGCCCACCGGGTTTCCTGGATTCCCCTGTTCAGCTCTTTCCGACATTCACGCAAGTCCACACCAAAGGAACTCGTCATGAGCGACCTGATCCACCTCCCGCCGAAGCAAGGTTTGTACGACCCCGAGTTCGAGAAGGACGCCTGCGGTGTCGGTTTCATCGCTCAAATCAAAGGAATTCCAAGCCACCGGATCGTGATCGACGCCGACACGATCCTTCAGAACATGGATCATCGCGGCGCGTGCGGCTGCGAAACGAACACCGGCGACGGGTCGGGCATCCTGTGTGGATTGCCGCACGAGTTCTTGGCGAAGGTCGCCAAGCGAGATTTGAGCGTCGACCTACCGGCCCCCGGCCAATTCTCCGCCGGACTCGTATTCCTGCCCATGGATCCCGCCGAGCGCGCTTTTTGCAAGCGGACCGTTGAGCGACTGATCGGCGAGCGTGGCCAACGCTTGATCGGGTGGCGGGACGTGCCTCAGGAGACCGACGCGGCGGACATCGGCCCGACCGCAAGGCGGAGCGAACCGTTCATCGAAATGCTGTTCGTCGGTGCCAGCGATGGTCTTGAAGGCGAAGCCTTCGAACGCGAGTTGTACCTAATCCGCAAGCAGGCCAGTCATCAACTTCGTGGCAGCCAGTCGCTCAAGCAGGCTTTGATGTTCTACGTCTGCTCGTTAAGCACCAAGGTGATTATCTACAAGGGGATGCTCACCCCGGCTCAGGTGATGCCCTATTTCGCTGACCTTCGCGACGAGGACTTCAAGACACACTTGGCGATGGTCCACAGCCGTTTTTCGACGAACACCTTCCCCTCATGGGACCGCGCGCAACCGCTGCGTTTTATGAGCCACAATGGCGAGATCAACACGCTCCGGGGGAACAAAAATTGGATGCGTGCTCGCGAGGGATCGGCCAACAGCGAACTCTTTGGCGACGACCTGCAGAAGCTGTTTCCTGTAATCGAGCCGCACTTGAGCGATTCCGGCACTTTCGACAACGTGCTCGAATTCCTGCTGATGAATGGGCGAACGTTGCAGGAGGCGATCATGATGATGGTCCCCGAAGCCTGGCAGATGCACGAGACGATGCCCGACGACAAGCGGGCCTTCTACGAATACTTCTCGTGCCTGATGGAGCCCTGGGACGGACCGGCGTCGATCGTCTTCACCGACGGCAAGTACATCGGCGCCACACTCGATCGCAACGGGCTTCGACCGAGCCGCTACTACATCACCCACGATGACCGCGTGATCATGGCCAGCGAGGTCGGTGTCCTGCCGGTCGATCCCGCGATCGTTAAGGAGAAGGGGCGGCTACAGCCGGGCCGAATGTTCCTGATCGACTTCAAACAGGGACGCCTAATCCCCGACGACGAGCTCAAGCTCAGCTTTGCCAAACGGATGCCCTACGCCCAGTGGTTGCGCGAGCAACGGATCCGCTTGGCCGACCTGCATCCCGAGATCGAGGGCCACGGCTTCGACAGCGAGACGCTGCTACCGCGAATGCAGGCCTTCGGTTACACCGCCGAAACGCTCAATTTCATGCTACGGCCGATGATTCAAGAGGTTCGGGACCCGGTCGGATCGATGGGAAACGACAGCGCCCTGGCCTGTTTATCCGACAAACCGCGGATGATTTATGACTACTTCAAGCAGCTCTTCGCTCAGGTGACCAATCCCGCGATCGATTCGATTCGCGAAGAAGTGATCATGTCGCTCGAGTGTTACATCGGTCCCGAGCAAAACCTGCTCGCCGCGACGCCGGCGCATTGCCATCGCCTGCTGATCGAACACCCGATCATCAGCAACGAGGAATTGGCGGCGCTCAAGCACGTCAACTACTCGGGATGGAATAGCCGCGTGATCGACATCACGTTCGAGCGGTCGCTGGGCAAGGCTGGCCTTCGCCAAACGCTCGATCGAATCGCCGCCGAGGCCGAAGCCGCCGCCGATGAGGGGATCCAACTGCTCGTGTTGACCGATCGCGATATCAGCAACACGCGGGTCCCGGTAAGCTCGCTACTGGCCGTTGGTGCTGTCCACCAACACTTGGTCAAGCAGGCCAAGCGGACGCGAGTCGGGATCATCCTCGAGAGCGGGGAGGCACGTGAGGTCCATCATCATTGCCTGCTGATCGGTTACGGTGCCGACGCGATCAATCCGTACCTCGCCTTCGAGGCGCTTTGGCAGGCTCGCCGTGACGACTTGTTGCCGGCGAGCTTCGTCGATGACGACAAAGTCGTTTCGTCGTATCGCAAGGCGGTTGCCAAGGGGATGCTCAAGGTGATGGCCAAAATGGGCATTAGCACACTTCAGAGCTACAAGGGCGCGCAGATTTTTGAGGCACTCGGCTTGAAGGACGAGGTGATCGAAACTTGCTTCACAGGGACGGCCAGCCGGATCCAGGGCGTCACCTTCGACATTCTTGCTGAGGAGACGCTGCGAAGGCATTCGCTCGGTTATCCCGAGCGCGCCGATGACCGCCTGACCCAATTGCCCAATCTTGGTGAGTTCCACTGGCGAGCCGAGGGCGAGAAACACGCCTGGTCGCCGGCGGCGATCTCCGACCTTCAGGTCGCGGCGCGAACGGGTAACGAGGAAGCCTATTGGCGATTCGCCCGAACGATCAACGAGGACAACAAAAACCGCTGCGCGTTGCGTGGCTTGCTCGAGCTAAAACAAGGGGTCGCCGGACCCTCGGTTCCGCTGGAGGAAGTTGAATCCGCCAAGGAAATTGTCAAAAGGTTCTGTACCGGGGCGATGAGCCTGGGCAGCATTAGCGCCGAGTCACACGAAACGCTCGCGATCGCGCTAAATCGTTTGGGAGGCAAGAGCAACACTGGCGAAGGCGGCGAGGACCCGGCACGGTTCACACCTCTACCCAATGGGGACAGCAAGCGATCGGCGATCAAGCAGATCGCTTCGGGGCGATTCGGCGTCACGATCGAGTACCTTACCAATGCCGACGAATTGCAGATCAAGATCTCGCAGGGCGCGAAGCCTGGGGAGGGTGGTGAACTCCCCGGAAAGAAAGTCGATAAGTACATCGCCAGTATCCGCTACAGCACGCCGGGTGTCGGGTTGATCAGCCCACCGCCACACCACGATATCTATTCGATCGAGGACCTGGCGCAGCTCATTCACGACCTCAAAAACAGCAACCCGTCGGCGCGAATCAGTGTCAAATTAGTCAGTGAGGTGGGCGTCGGGGTGGTTGCTTCGGGCGTCGCCAAGGCGCACGCCGATCACATCTTGATCGCAGGCGATACCGGCGGTACCGGAGCCTCACCGTTGACCAGCATCAAGCACGCGGGGCTGCCTTGGGAAATGGGGATTGCCGAGGCGCATCAGGTGTTGGTGCTCAACAACCTCCGCAGCCGGGTCGTGTTGCAGACCGATGGCGGTCTAAAGACCGGTCGCGACGTCGTGATCGCCGCGCTCTTGGGGGCCGAAGAGTTCGGTTTCGCCACCGCGCCGCTAATCGCGCTGGGATGCATCATGATGCGAAAGTGTCATCTCAACACCTGCCCGGTCGGGATCGCGACCCAAGACCCCGATCTGCGGAACAAATTAGCGGGTAAACCCGAGCCTGTCGTCAACTACCTGTTCATGGTCGCCGAAGACGCTCGCCGGATCATGGCCCAACTCGGGTTCCGAACGATCGACGAGATGATCGGGCGGAGTGACGTCCTGCACACCGATGAGGCGATCAAGCACTGGAAGAGCGATGGGCTCGATTTGACCGCCGTGCTCGCGCCGGCCAAGAAGCTTCACGAGAACGTCGAAACTCGCTGCACGATGAAGCAGGACCACGGTCTCGAGAAATCGCTCGACATGACTCGGATCGTCCCGGCCGCTCAACCCGCGCTAGAACGCGGCGAACCCGTGGTCATCGAGTCGCCCGTCGTGAACATCAATCGCACAGTCGGCACCATCCTTTCGCACGAAGTGGCTAAGCGATACGGCCAGAAGGGATTGCCCGATGACACCATCCGGGTCCGGCTCTCTGGATCAGCGGGCCAAAGTCTCGGCGCGTTTCTCGCTCACGGTATCACCATCGAACTCGAGGGGGACGCCAATGACTACGTCGGGAAGGGGCTCTCGGGCGGCCGCTTGATCGTCTATCCACCGCGGGAGAGCAGTTTCAAGGCGGATGAAAACATCCTCGTCGGCAACGTCTGCCTGTATGGGGCCACCAGCGGCGAGGCGTACTACCGAGGCCGCGCGGCCGAGCGGTTCTGCGTTCGCAACAGTGGGGCGTCCGCCGTGGTCGAGGGCGTGGGCGATCACGGTTGTGAATACATGACCGGTGGTCGTGTCGTGATCCTCGGTACCACCGGACGAAACTTTGCCGCAGGGATGTCGGGCGGGATCGCCTACGTTTGGGATCAGGCCGGGACCTTCGATGTCAACTGCAACTTGGCTACCGTCGAGCTGATGAAAGTCGCCGGCGGCGAGGAGGAGCAAGAATTGAAGGATTTGATCGGTCGCCACCAGCGATTTACCGGTAGCGAGCAGGCCGAGCGGGCGCTCAGCGATTGGCCCGCCTTCCTCAAGAAATGCGTCAAGGTGATGCCGACCGATTACAAGGCCGTGCTTGACGAGCTCAAGGCCCAGAAGACCAAACCCGAGCCGGCAACGGTCTGATTCAAACCCACCGAAATCACCTAAGAGAACGAGCGAGCGAAATGGGAAAGCCAACCGGATTCAAAGAGTTTGATCGCAAGAAAGTACCCTGGCGTTTGCCGGTCGTGCGAATCAACGATTACGACGAAATCTACACCGAACCCAAGGTCGATCAACTCCGCGAGCAGGGTGCGCGATGCATGGATTGTGGCGTCCCGTTCTGTCAATCAACCACCGGGTGCCCGATCGACAATCTGATTCCCGAATGGAACGACCTGGTCTATCACAACCGCTGGAAGGAAGCGATCGAAAGGCTGCACAAGACCAACAATTTCCCCGAGTTCACCGGCCGAACCTGCCCCGCACCGTGCGAGGGCGCCTGCGTTCTGGGCATCACCAACCCGGCGGTCACGATCAAGAATATCGAAAATGCGATCGTCGACCGCGCCTGGGCTGAGGGATGGATTGTGCCACGCCCACCGGCCCAGCGCACAGGCAAGCGGGTCGCGATCGTTGGCAGTGGACCGGCGGGACTCGCGGCCGCCGACCAACTCAATCAGGCCGGCCATGAGGTGACGGTTTACGAACGTGCCGACCGGATCGGTGGTTTGCTGCAGTACGGCATCCCCAACATGAAACTGGCCAAAGCGCAGGTCCTCCGCCGGGTCGAAAAAATGACGGCCGAGGGAATTCGCTTCGTGACTGGCGCCGATGTCGGCAAGAACGTCGATCCGAAACAATTGATCGATGATCACGACGCTGTCCTGCTGGCCTGCGGTGCGACCAAGCCGCGAGACCTTCCGCTCCCGGGCCGCGCGTTGAAGGGCGTCCATTTCGCGATGGATTTCCTCACTTCCAACACGAAGCAAAGCGTCCATGGCGATTCGCTCAACGGATCGTTCATCAGCGCCGAAGGCAAAGACGTGATTGTGATCGGCGGTGGTGACACCGGAACCGACTGCATCGGAACCAGCCTACGACACGGTTGCCGTAGCCTGGTGAATTTCGAATTGTTGCCCAAGCCGCCCGAAGACCGCGCCCCGGATAACCCCTGGCCTGAGTGGCCTCGTATTTTCCGAGTCGACTATGGTCATGAGGAGGCCGAGGCAAAATTTGGCCGTGACCCGCGGGAATACCAACTGCTGACCAAAGAATTCGTCGCCGATGAGAATGGCAAACTTCAAGGCGTGAAAACCATCCGCGTCGAGTGGATCAAGGACGACAAGGGCAGCTGGAAAATGGCCGAGGTCGCCGGCAGCGAAAAGCAATGGCCCGCGCAACTCGTGCTGTTGGCCATGGGCTTCCTTGGCCCCGAAGCCTACCTGGCCGAAAGCCTCGGCATGAAGCTTGACCCACGAAGCAACTTCGAGGCAAAGCACGGGGAGTTCACCACGAGCCTCCCCGGTGTGTTCGCCGCGGGCGATTGCCGTCGGGGCCAAAGCCTTGTCGTGTGGGCGATCAACGAAGGTCGCGGAGCGGCCCGCGCGATCGACGCGTACCTGATGGGTAGCAGTAACCTGCCGGCCCCCGGCGTCACCCTGGGCACGGCGATGGCCGTGACCTGAGGCCCCAGCAACTGAACTAGCGCTTTCGCGTGCTCGGTGGGGTAATGCCCATCTCACGCAGCAGCATCTGTAAGTCCGACCAGGCTTCCTTTTTGACAGCCGGATCGCGAAGCAGGTGCGCGGGGTGATAGGTCACCAACACCTTGCTGCCGCGGTAGGTGTGAAAGCGTCCCCGCATCCGACCCACCGACAATTTGCTCCGCAACACCGTCTGCGAAGCGAACAAACCCAGACAGACGATGTAATCGGGCCGGATCACCTCCAGTTGGCGGTCCAGGTACACTCGACAACTCTCGATCTCCGCCACCTCGGGATTGCGATTGTTGGGAGGTCGACACTTGACCGTATTGAGGATGTAAACCTCCTCGCGGGTGAAGGTGCAGGCCTCGATCATCTTGGTCAACAATTCGCCGGCGCGGCCCACGAATGGCCTCCCCGTACGGTCCTCATCGGCCCCGGGGCCTTCGCCGACGAAGCAGACTCGCGCCATCGGATCGCCCTCACCGAACACCGTCTGCGTGCGAGTCCTGCAAAGCTGACAAAGCTGGCACCCAGCAACCTCGTCCGCGAGCGATCGCAGCGCTGAGGCTCGCTCGTCATGCCCCAGAGGTTCGCCGGGCCACTGGCCGCCACTGGGCTCGTGCAACTCGATCAGCGATGGATGCGGATCGGCGACGGGCATCAAACGCGTGGGTCGGTGAGATTGCGAAGGCGACGATGGGGCCGCCGCCGATGGCTCGATGGCCGCTCGCG
>JBGTCJ010000272.1:0-2552 GCA_041748895.1 Pirellulaceae bacterium | reverse complement strand
GCGGGATCACGGGGTTTAAGCCGACCTATGGGCGAGTCAGTCGGTTCGGGCTGATCGCGTTCGCCAGCAGCCTCGATCAGGTCGGCCCGATGGCCTGGTCGGTCGAAGACGCCGCCCTGCTGATGCAGGTGATCGGCGGCTTCGAACCACGCGATTCCACCTCGCTCGACGTACCGCCGGTCGATTATGTCGCCGCGACCGCCGAGCCAAATGTCCGCGGCATGCGGATCGGCATCATCCGCGAAGCACTCGATCATCAGGGACTGGCCGAGCCGATGCGACAGGCCGTCAATCAGGCGATCGCATTTTACCGCGACGCCGGCGCAGCGCTGGTCGATATCCACTTGCCGCACAGCCGCTTCGGTGTACCCACTTATTATGTGATCGCCCCCTGCGAGGCGAGCAGCAACTTGGCTCGCTATGACGGTGCTCACTATGGGCGTCGGGCTGAGGTCAGCGAACAAGAGGCAGCCGCGCTTGGACCGCTGGTGAGTAGCTATTGCCGCAGCCGGGCTGAGGGATTCGGCAACGAGGTGAAGCGGCGGATCATGCTGGGTACTTACGCATTGAGCACCGGTTACTTCGACGCCTACTACCTCAAGGCTCTCAAGGCCCGCCGGCTGATCCGCGGCGATTACGATGCTGCTTTCGCGCAGGTCGACGTGTTGCTTGGGCCGGTGACTCCCTCTGCGGCATTCCCTCTTGGCGAAAAGCTCGATGATCCAATTCAAATGTATTTGTGCGACCTATTCACCGTCGGTGCCAATTTAGCCGGGATCCCAGCGATTTCGCTTCCGGCTGGAATGACCGCGGAAGCGCTGCCGGTCGGGATCCAGTTGCAGGGCCCAGCGCTTGGCGAAGCGGCAGTCTTGCGCGCCGCGGCAGGCTTTCAAGCAGCGACCGATTTTCACCGCGTCAGGCCCAACGTATGAACCCGATTCCAACCGACCGGCTTGCGTTTCAGACCGTGATCGGGCTGGAAGTTCACGTCCAGCTCAAGACCCAGACGAAACTGTTTTGCCGCTGCGAAACCCGCTTCGGCGCTCCGCCGAATAGTCAGGTCTGTCCCGTCTGCTTGGGATTGCCCGGTGCTCTGCCGGTGCTGAATCGCCGCGCGATTGAGCTGGCGATTCGCGCCGGTTTAGCGATCAACTGCTCGATCCCGCCGGTCACAAAATGGGATCGCAAGCAATACTTTTATCCTGATCTGCCCAAGGGTTATCAAATCAGCCAGTTCGATATGCCGATTTGTGCGGACGGATTTCTCGAGATCGCCGATCCTGCCGATGAGGGTGCCACGCGGCGGATCGGAATCATCCGCGCGCACCTGGAGGAGGATGCCGGTAAGAGTCTGCATGATGAAGCGGCTGGGCGATCGGATTCCAAGATCGATCTGAACCGCTGTGGCACACCGCTCTTGGAAATCGTCAGCGAGCCTGATATGCGCTCCGCGGCCGAGGCCCGGGTCTACCTCGCCGAACTCAAACTATTGATGACGCATCTGGGGGTCTCGGATTGTGAAATGCAAGAGGGCAGCCTCCGCGTCGATGCCAACGTGAATCTCTGGATCGATGTCGATGCCAAGCGTGTGGCGACGCCGATTGTCGAGATCAAGAACATGAACAGCTTTCGCGCGGTCGAACGCGCGATCGCCCATGAGGTCGATCGGCAATATTTGTCCTGGGAAGAAACCGGCGCGACCATCGAAACCGAGTCCAAGACGACACGCGGATGGGATGATGTTCGCGAGCAGACGTTTCCGCAGCGAGAAAAAGAAGAGTCGGCCGATTACCGCTACTTTCCCGATCCCGACCTGTTGCCGGTGCGAATCACGTCCGAGGAAGTCGATGCCATTCGCGAAACGCTCGGTGAGTTGCCCGCTGCGACGCGCGAGCGCTTGCAGACTCAGTACGCGATCAAAGCCTATGACGCCGATGTGATCGTCAATCAGGGCTCGGAGATGATCGCTTATTTCGAGCGAGTTGCGGAGTTAGCGAAAGACGGTCGCCGCGCCAGCAGTTGGATTCAGCAAGATGTGCTCCGCACCTTGAAGGAGAGTGGCGGGACGATCGAAACGTTCCCCGTCACCGCAGAACGGTTGGGCAATCTGCTCAGCCGCGTCGTCGTTGGCGACCTCGACAACGCCCGCGCCAGAGATGTCTTTGCGAGACTCGTTGAGTTACCCGAATCGGTCGACGACGCGATGAAGGCGCTCGGAATTCAAACAGTCGATTCGTCCGAACTCGATTCGCTCTGTCGTGAGTTGCTCCAGGCCAACCCGCAAGCTGTCGCCGACTTCCGCGCCGGCAAGCAACAAGCGATCGGCTCCCTGATCGGTCAAGCCAGGAAAAAAAACCCAAACGCCAACGCCCAAGCCGTCCGCGAAACCCTGCTCAAAATCGTCACCACGATGTGAGCCGCTTCCCGGTACGACAAGCTCTTTGTAGATATTTAGAAGCGAAGCAATCGGAGGTCGGTGTTCGCTGGGGCATGCAGCACCTAGCCGCGAAGCGGCGACAGCCAGTAGCCTGGGGTGAGCGGACCGAGCGACA
>JBGTCJ010000271.1:0-2973 GCA_041748895.1 Pirellulaceae bacterium | reverse complement strand
GGTGACGGTGTAGGTCAACATTCGAGGAAGGTCGTCGGTGCGCCTTCGCGTTCGCCAAAGGGTTCTTGCCCAACCCATCGCGCGGCCCGCGGCGCGAACGCCACGACCAAGTCGTCCGATCGGGCGAACGTACGGCTTCGAATTTCCGATTTCAGAGTCGCCTACCGCATTTCGCTGACTTTTTTCGTCGCTCAAGAGGGTCGAACGGTCCGCCGACGTATTGACCGTGAATTCTGCGGACGACTGCCGCGTTGCCGATGTCATGCTCGTGCTCCTAAACGCCGTGCGTGGATCGGGTGCCGATTGCGCCGCGCTATGCCGCGGAGTCGATCGCGGAACCGCGGGCCGAGGGTCTGGCGGCAGGGCCATCGACTGCCGCCGCGATCCATTGGCTGAGGTACTTGATCGTCGCCTCATTGCCACCGCTGAAGCGGCCCAGTGCGGTCTGATAATCGGATCGACGCTCAACGAATTGGGCGACGGTGTTGGGCTCGATCCGGTCATCGCTCAAGGTGATGCCACCACCGGTGTCGGCCAAAAAGTATCCATTGATTTCCTGTTCAAAGTTACCTTTCTCCGGAATCGCCAGGATTGGTTTGCGAAGATAGAGGGCTTCTCCGATCAATTGATTGCCACTGCCACACACAACCGCGGCGCAGGTCCGAAGGTGCTCCAAAAACAGATCCGTCGAGCTGGCATGAAATTCGAGATTTCGATCCTTGGCTCGGCTCCCGAGCCCGAAAATATTCACAGGTCTGCCGACTTGGAAAAGAGATCGACGAAGCGGTTGGGAGAGTTCACGGCGCATGTAAACCAAGACGTGAGAATCACTCCGGGGCGACGCGAGCCGCACCGATCGCCTTAGCAATACACCCACCTTGCGGATGCCAGATGTGGATTGGCGAACCGGGTAGTCAAAGTAGGAGGAGACAATTTGTAGCACAGGATTCGGGCAGAACCAGTTGACGCTCGGTCGCAGAAGGCGAACCTTCCATGCGAGCGAGGGTACCAGACACCGTGTATCAATCGCCGTGAGAAAATGCTGATGATCAAGGCTGATCAGCGGCAAGCCAACGGACGGTGCAACTCGGGCCAGCAGCGGTTCGAAATCGTTGATGATGTGACTTGCGCCCCACTCAGAGACTTCGCGAGCCAACTCCGCAACTCTACCCCGCATTCGACAAAAGAACGGCACTGAATGTATTAGCGATAACGAATAGCTGAGTCGGTTTGCTCGGTAGCCGAACCGCAAGCAATCCAGTGGCTTGACCGACACATTCACCCAATCATTCCAAACATGCCTAAGGCGATCGATCGCGATGGGCGGCGCGTAGACCAGTACGTCGTGCTGCTCAGCCAACATCGAGACCACCGTCTCGGCCCGACTCGCGTGACCTCGACCTTCTCCGGAGAAGCTGTACACGATTCGAGCCATGTCGTCGCCTCCGTGGAACGCTCCCTGACGTCGCTTTCTCGCCAAGATCATCCGCTGGACCGATGAAGCTTCCCTTTGTGTTTTGATGAAAGGCAAAGGAAATTGTGTTTGCCGTTGCGAGGATAAATTCTGGACGTAGCCGCTGGTCGGCTAAGCCTAAGAACCGTGCCTCACCGGCAATGTGAAGCGGCATGTGGGCAAAGTGTTAAGTGTCGATGAGGACCACCTTCCACTCGCTTGACACTGTCTGTTTTCGATTCTCACAATCAGGTGGGACGACTCGACAAGAACGGAGCCCAAATATTTTGATCAATCTCCAGCCTCGAAGCCTACTGGCCGCCCAGTTTTTCATCGTCGTGGCAGCATTGGCGATCATTCGATTGTTTTCGCCCGACAACACGGGGCTGATCTACGCCGCGAGCTTCGCGTTTCATGCGATCAACTTGACCACCTACATTTTTAGGCGTGGCAACTCGAGCGACTTTGCGGTGCAGACGACGTTCTTCCGCTGCGTCGCCATCAGCATTCTCGCCGTGTTGGTCTCGGCTCACCTTGAATTGGCGACGCTTTGGTATGCCCTACCCATTGGACTGGTCGGCTTCGGATTGCACTTCACAGCGGTGCGGGCGCTCGGTTGGACGCGAACGTTTTACGCGGTGGAACTGGGAGAGGTCCAACCGAGACCGACGGACTCATTCCCCTACAGCCACTTCAGGCATCCGATGGCCATCGGCAGCGGTCTGGAGTTTTTCGCCCTCTCCCTAATGGCCCCAGGGCTTCACGAACAATATCCCTTGCTGATCGCCGGTCATATCCTGCTGACGATCGTGACTGCGTTGGTCGAAGCATTCGATATCCACGTGCGTGATCGATTTTTCCCGGCGAGCGTCGGTACGCTGGTTGGCGACGAGGCACGCGAGGCCGTCGACGAAATCCGTCAATGGTCGCTTGAACATTTTCGTGCGCACATTGATCGAAGTTGCTCGATGCATCGTTACATCAAAACGTTACCGGACGAGATCGTCGAACGAATCAATCGGATCCGTTACGCAGATGAGGTGATGCGGGTGATTCGAGAAACGTTCCCGGCGGCTACGCTGGTACCGCTTCCGATGACCGACGAAATCTACCTGTCGCGATACAACTACGACCGGGGCGGAGATCAGGGGCTGTTTGACAAACATCACGATGGAAATTTGCGATTCATGCCGGGCGCCACAGTCGTCCGTTCCCTGCTGTATCTTTCATCTGCCGATCACCTTGAAGTCGTATTCGAAACGACGGGGATGCGGCACAATTTCAAGACCTACGAATTTGGTCTGCTGGACTTTCACAAGGAACTGCACTGGGTGGATGGATGTTATAAGGAAGGGAACCCGCCTCGGCTTTTGTTGAAATGCAACTACTACGTCGATCACTATGGTTTCGCTCCCTATCGATGGCTTGGGATTGCGATGAACCTTTCAATCTTTTTCGTTGTGAAAGCTGCGATGGAGTACAGCAAGAGCCCGCGAACGATCCCGCAGCGATTGATCGGC
>JBGTCJ010000270.1:0-5710 GCA_041748895.1 Pirellulaceae bacterium | reverse complement strand
CCTTGTGTGGAACTGCGACGCGGCAGCGACCACGATGCAACCTGTGGCAATCACAAACGGAATCAACAGGCCCGTACTTAGATCAAAAACAGCAAGCCCCCGAAACCGTCGATTCCAACCTTTTGCCAACAGCGAATATGGCATCAAAAAAGTCATGTTGATACCGACCGCTGCCGATGCCGCCGCAATCATGCATTGACGCTGGACCGTCAGAACCGCATCGGTCCAGTAGGCTCGTGCCGCGTCATTGCCAATGCTACTCAGTGCCGCTTCGAAACCAGATGTTGGATGATGCATATGGCGCGGGTTGGGAAGGAGATTCAAGAGGATCGTGCCCCAGGGCAATTCACCCGATAGCGTTAGTCGCAAAGCGACACCCGCGAAGGACAGGACGACGACACCAACGATCACTTTCAGTGACCATTCGTAGATTCGCACGCCGCGACCTTTGCCACCGTAACCCATGGTGATTACCGCGACGATCGCCAAGATTGCCAGCGACACGATAAGTTTTGAGGTAAGGGAATCCGTGTCGTCGATCAGGTTTGGGAAGAGGTTGTCGGTAAGTGCTGCGTAAGCCAAAGAGTACTGAGGGAGCGCCCAAACCATATTGGCAAGCAAGGCACCGAGTAACCACCCCCACGCCAGCACCGGGTTGATGTGTTGACGGATTCCCTGGAACGGTGACGATTCGATTGACAGCGTCACGTAGCTAATTGCGCCCAGCATGATGACACCCAGTGTCATCGCGAGCAATTGGATCCACAGCATCTCGTAACCACCGATTACCCCCAAAAACAGAGAGCTGGCTAGCGACCCGCCGCCGAGCGTCAACGCGCTTTGCAGCCATCCGGGCCCTGACATCCGGCCGTATGCTTGCGCTAATGCAAAACCGCCCGCCTGCTGAGCCGCTAGGAGTCTTCGTTCGTCGTGCTGTAGGTCGTTAATCACCCGTGCCGCCCTTGGATCAGCGTCGCCGGATTGTCAACGATCATTCGCCGGATCTCGTCCGATCCAAAGCCTAACGCACCGAGGCGTTGGAGATGTTCGGCAAATGCCGTGACCGGGGGGCCATTTGGCGGTTGTCCGAAGTCAGACGAAAGGATGACGTGTCCGATTCCTACTTCTCGAATCTGCTCGGCAATGGTTTGCAGCGGGATGGTGCCTGGGCAACAAGAGGTCGCCGCCAGAAAGCAGTGTTCGATCAAGGCACCATACTGGATGGCTTGTTGCTGGTCAGCGATCGACATGTTGGGAACCGATTCCGACGCGTGCGTTACGAGCATCCTTCGAACGCCCATGCCTGACGCCTGCCTCAGCAGTTTGAGCGATTCCCAGGGGGCCAGATGCCCTGTCGCCAATACCGCATCAAATTCAGCGATGAGTTCAAGGATCGACACCACGTCGGGAAGCAGTTCATTACTCGCACCGCATACCGCAATCGCAACGCTTCCGGATCGCGGATGCGGAACTGGCGAAACACTTTCCCCCAGCGTGTTGATGTGGTGTTTCGCTGCGTAGGTCGGAAAGTAAACGATATCGACGCCATTCATCAAAGCGGCTTCGACCGCCGCAGGATTGAGTCCGCCCACGGGTGGATTCAACGCGATGGAACTGTAGAATCGTGGACCGCCAGGAAACATCCGATTCAGCGTGTAGCAGCGGCCAAGGGTCGCGGTTGTGTGATCCTTCAATCCAACACCGGCCATTCCCGCGTCCTTCGCGGCGATAGCCAAATCAACAAGGTCCTGAGCCCGAGGCACGACATCCGGAGAACAGTGCACGTGCAAGTCATAGGCGCCGCGAAGCATTGGGTGATTCATTGATTTTTGCTTCTCACCTCATGCGATGGTGCGGCATCGACGTTTTAGGCGCTGTCAAATCCCTCGATAGTTGCGCGAGCGAGTCAGTGTGGGAGAAACGAGCAAATCAGGCTTACTTTCGACCAGCAGCTTTATGGCATCGGCGTTCGCGGCGGCCTCGCTGCCACCGATCTCCAATCGCTTGAGGTTCGGAAGTCTGCCAAGAGCGTCCCATCCTCCATCAAATGGCAGCGCGTTTTTAAAGAACTGCGGACTAAATATACGAAGCTTTTGAAACGACTCGAGTGCTTCAAGATGCCCTACTTGCAAGTCACCCCGGGTCTTCAGCCAAAGTACTTCCAGCTTCGGCAAAAGGGCTCCCAACTCCTTCAGTTGACCTGGGGAGAGGTCCGTCCGGTGCAGTTGCAAATCCCGCACGTTGGGACAAAGTTTAACGACGTGCATCATTTGATTCGCGGTCAACGGTGTGTCCAAGACCAGCGACCAGAGTTTGGGGAACGGACCACGCAGACTTTCGACGTTGATCGCTTTAACGCGAAAGTTATGCTTAATTTCCAAAATCTCGAGGTGTTTCATTTCATCAATGATCGAGATAAATTCGTCAGACACATTCGCCCCCGGATCCTTCGCCATGTAATGAAAACCGAGTTGCTTCATCTCGGGAAATTTTTTCAGTACCGCTAATCCACTTTCGCCGACAGGTTGAGCTTCGATATTCAGCGCCGTCAACCGCGGAAACGAGGTCAGGCGAAGCAAATCACTGTCGTTGATTCCAGGCTTTTCGCCGATGGATGCATTCATCGACTGATGATTGATAAAAATCAATCCGGTGACATGGCCATCGCGATCGGTCCACATTTCGAACCGCTGGACCTTGGCACCCAATTGCTGCGCCAGTTCCTGCTGTTCCTCAGGCGACAAATTGCTCAAAGGCGTGACCGCGTGTGCGAGTCCAACACAGAGCGTGGTGAGCAGCATCACGGTCGAAAAAATGAGCCGTTTCATAGAATGGTTCCTGTGCTATCGGCGAACGTATCCCGTTCAACGCCGGCTGCCTGGGCGAGGGAAAGCCATAGATTTGCCAAGGGAACTTTTCCTTCAAATTTTTGATGTTTGCCCGTCCGGATCGTCCCACCCAACTTGCCAGCTGTCACGACGGGTAGGTCGTTGTAATCATGAACTCGCCCGTCCCCCATACCGCTACCGAGAGAAATCAAGCAATGATCCAAAAGCGAAC
Organism: Pirellulaceae bacterium; assembly: GCA_041748895.1. GTDB lineage: Bacteria > Planctomycetota > Planctomycetia > Pirellulales > Pirellulaceae > UBA6163. The sequence goes on along the minus strand of JBGTCJ010000270.1, from coordinate 2,650 downwards.
CACCCGCCTCGGGAATTTCACTTAACCGTCTGACCAAATAAGCGAATTGCTCGACGTGAAAGCGATCGATCTTTTTCAGTTTCTCTTTCGCCTCATCACCCTTCGTGTGAGTTAGCACATGATGGTTTTGAGGCTCATCGAAGACGCCTTGATACATACGCGGAGTGTCCCAACGTTCGGGATCGACCAACAATGTCGCCACCCGCGTTCTATCTTGTTGAAACGCGAGCGCTACCATGTCTGCCATCAGTCTCAAATACTCCCGGCGGTCACTCGGGATACCCGTCGGTTTTTCCAGGACACTCGACCCGTCGGGATATGCTTTCCCCTCGGCCCGCTGAATTCGCTGTTCGATGCTGCGGATGGATTCGAAATACTCACCCAACTTGACCCGGTCGGCGCTGCCTAGGGTGCGTTCCATTCGTCTTGCGTCTTCGCGAACCACATCGAGAATGCTCTTGGTCGATGGCTTGGGTTTGCCAAAAAGTTGCTCGAAGACGTCACGAGGATTTTTCTGGGGCGTCGCTGCGTATCCAGGACCATGCCAAGAGATGTTCTCGAAATAGCGTGTTTCCTTCTGATTCGTGTGGTCGTTGCAACTGAGCTGGAGCGATGGGATCAAGCTGTCACCCGCAATCGTGCGTGCGATCAATTGGTCGAGCGTTTCGTTCGTCGGAAACCCTCCGTCGAGCGCTTCAGCCGGCGATGAACTGCTGAGCCAACAACATCCTGCTTGCGCGTGGACTCCCGTTCCACCGCGAAATTCGCGGTCAAGTCCGGTGTAAAGGTTCAGGTGCTCACGCAGTTCGGCAAGCGGTTCGAGCGACGGGGTAACTTCCCAATGAGAACCCGCGGTCTGGGGATGCCACGCATCCTGAACGACCCCGTTGGGTATGTAGACCCAAGCAAATCGCTTGGGAGGCAGAATCGCTGACGCCTTCGCGATTGGCACCATGGCATCCAACCACGGCAAGGCGATGGCAGTACCCACGCCACGGAGGACAGTTCTACGAGAAAGTCGCTTGTTCATGGGTCCAACTCTTGCACGAAGTCCACATTCTTAAAAGATTCGCATCGCACGATTTCGACAATGATTCGGCTGAGTGCGTAACCATCCTGCTGCGCCGCCAATAAGATTTCGTCGACCCGACGAACGTCGAAGTACTCGAGTTCACGAGACAGGGCGTAGCTCTGCAGATGTTCGATAAAGCCGCTTGCGAAGCGGATGTGATTTTGAACCAGTTGGCGTTTGAAGTCGGACACGTCGGCGAACGATCCCAGCCAGTTCAGGCTTCCAGAGGGATCGATGGTTTCGGCGCCGTCCTGCTCACGCCATCGCCCGATCGCATCGTAGTTCTCTAGAACAAAACCTGGCGGGTCGATGCGATCATGACAAACCGCGCACGCAGCGTCGGCGCGATGCAGTTCAACTTTGTCTCGAAGCGTTAAATGTTCCACGTTGCTTTGATCCTCGATCTCCGCGACCGCAACTTTCGGCGCGGGCGGTGGACGATTCAAGATCGCCTCCAAAAACCAGTTGCCCCGCCGGATAGGGCTAGTGCGATGAGGGTACGACGTGAGGCTCAGCAGCGCCGCGGTCGTCATCACGCCACCTCGCCTGGCATCCACCAGCGAGACTTGCCGCCAACCTTTGAAGTCATCATCAAAGCCGTAGAGTTTTGCTAGGTCAGCATTTACAAACGTGTAATCGGTATCAATGAGATCCAGAATCGGGCGATCTTCGATCAAGATTTTTTCAAAGAGCAGTAGTGCTTCGATGAACATGTCATCGGCGAGCGTGTTCTTTCCACTGGGACCGGAGTAAAAAGCCGAGAACTTGCGACGGTCGGGCTGGACAGACCACAATTCACGCAGTCGCATCCATTCAACAAAAAAGTTTTCTGACAGTTCCCGAATTCGGGTGTCTTTGAGCATCCGGCGAACCTGTTGTTCGAGCGCGTCGGGATCACTCAGCCTTCCAGCATCGGCTAGCGAAAGCAACTCATCATCGGGCATGCTGCTCCAAAGAAAGTAACTGAGACGCGAGGCAAGCTCAAAGTCAGTCAGCGGCAGCGCTCCACCCGCGTGGGTAGGCGGCTTCGCGGGTGTGCCTACGCTATTGATCCCCAGACCGGTAATCGTTAGGTAGAGGAAGCTCGGCGATGAAAGCACACCTTGGATTGCACGCCGCATGGCAAACTCATCGTTCGAACCGTTTCGCGTTTCGGCTTCATAAAGTCGCAGATACACGTCGATTTCGTCGGACGCAACGTTGCGGCGAAACGCCCGTCGCATGAAGTGGACAAGGCGCTCGCGCGGTGATCTTGCGGCGATGCTTCGATCGATTTTGATCGCTGGGCGAACTTGCGCCGCCACCACGTCGTCACTGGGCGACTCATTTCCCGCTATTTGCGGTTGTTCAATTCCAACCAGCTGCTGCTTTTTCTCCACGTCGCTTTGCGAAACAAACGCGAGATCGTCCAGCAAAACGTGAGGACCAGAAAAATCGCTGCCATCCACGGATAGCTTGCGCATGAACCGTTGTTTTGGTGCCGCGAAGGACACGAAGGTGTTGTCTACTCCAGCACCTTCCTTCAAATCGACCGAAATGGACTCGGAGGTATCGTCATCGTACTGCACAGATAACTTC
>JBGTCJ010000269.1:0-7921 GCA_041748895.1 Pirellulaceae bacterium | reverse complement strand
GGATCCAGGTTCACGGTCACGAACCGACGGATCTCGATATCGACCTGATGTACTCGGAGTTTTTACCACTACAAAAGCGAGTGCTCGCCAGTCATTCGGCCCTCATCCCGGGCACCGTGGAGACGATCGATTGGCTTCGCGCGAATGGAATCAAGATCGGATCGTCGACGGGCTACACGCGCGAGCTGATGGAGGTCGTTAAGCCGCTTGCGGCGGCGCAGGGTTATGCGCCCGAGGTCCTCGTGTGTTCGGACGAGGTGCCCGCCGGCCGCCCCGCACCTTGGTCGAACCTGCTAGCCGCACAGCGACTGGATGTCTACCCGCTCAATCAGATCGCGGTCGTCGACGATACCATCGTCGGCATCGAAGCGGGGCTCAACGCCGGAATGAAAACGATCGCCGTATCGCTCACGGGCAACGCGTTGGGTCTGGCACCCGAGGAAGTCATAGCGCTGCCGGAAGCCGAGTTGAGTGCGCGACTCGATGCGATTGAACAGGCCTTTCTGCAGGCGGGCGCCGATCACGTGATCCGCTCGATCGCCAACCTACCGACGCTACTGCATGGATCTCAGCACAGCGCCAGCGGTGCCTCCAACAAACACTCGAATTCCGCCGCGAAATTGACGGAGACTCGCGCGTGAACAGCACCCTGAGCATCGAGGAATCTTTGCGATCCCCGGCAGGTGAATACCCCTTCGTGCCACACATTGGGATGAATGTAAAGCCCACGGTCGCCGTGGAAATAAAAACAGACGAATGACTCGGGTCGAACGTCGTCACCCGGAAGAGCCAGGGGGACTACGAACGGTCGATGGTCGATTGGGAAAAAAAGTTGCCCGCCATCGGGATGATAGTTGGCGTGCCACATCAACACGCGATCCGCGGATGTGGTGCTCGCCTCGTCGGCCTTTTCCGGATCGCACGAATACCCGAGGACGTAGTGACCGTCGACCGCCTCGTTGTGGCCGTACAAGATGTCTCCCTTCCACCAACTCCGAAATACACCCGTTCTGGTTCCACCCTCATCGCCGCTATCGAGGTCGACCGGTCGCCAACCCGCTGCCGGCCAGCGGACAATTTCGATACGGGTCTCCTCAGGCTTGTCAACCAAATTCCCAAAGCCGTCCAGCACTTCGTCGGACGCCTCAACCACGGGCAGCCTGACGGTCTTCATTCCGGAGGGAATCGCGGGATTCAAGTAATCGGGGATTGCGTTCATGAGCGAGCACCGCGGATGAAATTCGTGCCACGACGACGGACAAAGGGCGAGGGCCCGCGTGAAGTGACTCACTCGGGCCCTCGCGAACTTGAAGACCTTGCGGGCGGTTGCAGGTCAAGCGATTCGGGGATCCTAGGCAGCCAGAGAAACCCGCCTGCGGCGGATATAGCGATGGCTGACAAACCCAACACCCACGACGACCATCAGGGCCAATGCCGAGGGCTCGGGGACGGCCGTCACGTTCAGGGTCCCGCCGCTGAATCCGAATTGATTCGCAACGCTGCCGTTGACGCCGACTTGACCAAATCCGTTTGGACCTGCCTGTAGACTCAGGTTCGCCAAGCCGACCTGCCTCGCGTCGAAGCTCAGTTGACTGAACAGCGCAAACTGGCTCGGCCCAGCGGTCGTTAAACCGGTACCCGCAAAGGGAGGCAATGCGAAGGCTTGCGCCAGGAGTAGATTCGGCTGAGCATTGTCAGCCGATACCCAGCGGCCGTTGTCAACAATCGTCCGGACGGTAGGCATCCAGTTCTCTGGATTATCCGTTCCGAAAAGCACTGAAACACCCGATAGCACCTGGCCGGGGTCGGTGGAGATCCACACGAACATCGAACCACTCTCCCCCTCCCTCAGATTCAAAATTGAGCCGGCATCGGCATCCGAGCCACTGGTGCTCAGTTTGACCACACCGGCGGCGTCCGCCGAGACCGCAAAGGCCAAGGTGGCGAAGCAAAACAGAAACGTTCTCATTATAGAAACCCCAACTAAACGTAGTGTAAGAAGTCAAAACCAAACCACCCGGTCAAAAGAAAGAGTGGTCGAAGCACGTCAATTGCCAAACAGGAGGTTCACAAACCCATTCAGGTCACCAAACGTAAAGACTCCGTCGGCATCAAAATCGAAAATCTCATCGGGGTTGACACCGGGGAACGCGACCGCAAATCCTGCAGGATTGAAGAGTGCCAATTGGAACCCGAACAAATCACCAAAGCCCGCTGTCCCGTCGCCATCGGCGTCGCCAAGCACGAAGTTTTGGACTTCAGCTTCAACAAGGATGTTGTCCACCGCAAACCACCAATTGTTATCAGCCTCGATCTTGCCAAATCGCAAGATCATGGAGTTGCTATTGGTCGCTGGAAGCGGGCTACCCGCGCCACCGAAGGTGAAAACCTGGGGCGCTTCCACCGTCGCGAATTGATCCTGGCCCAAGAACAGGAACTGGTTGACCGCCGCTAAGGAGGCAGGATTACTGGAGTCGATGTCGAGTAGTGTGACCCAGGTGTTCCCTCCATCGAACGAAACTTGGGCGAGCCCACGCTGTCTTGACTCGGCACGGAACTCCCAATCGAATGAGATCCTCACCGTGGTGTTCTTGAAGTTCTTCAAGTCGTAAGTTCGACTGATGAAAGAATTGAACTCCTTGAATGCCTTCAACGGATCGTCAGGAGCGAGCTCCACATCGAAGTCATCGTGGGCGTCGGAATCTGCAACCAAAACCGTGTTTCTCGGGCCAAAAATATCTGGATTTCCGAAGAAGTCCGACCGGCGTTGGTCACCCTGCTGATTGATCCACGACTGAGCGTCCAAAAGCGCCCATCCGTCGAATGCTCGCTCAAGACTGCGCGTCAACATGCCTGAGTTGTCGATCACCCAGTTCGGAATGTCCTGCGTGAAATCCGTTCCATCTCCGGGAGCTTGTCCGACACCACCCTCGGGGAACGGGAGCAACGTCAAGCCTTCGAAATCTTCAAATTGATTGAAGGCCGCCCCGTCAGTTAGCCCAACGTTATCCACCGCGAACCACCAATCATTACCCGATTCGATGCATCCGAATCGGACGATCATCGATGTTGCGGCGGGGGGCGTGACGAAATCAACCCCCGAGAGGAACACACCTTGGGTGGGCTCAACCGTATCTGTCTCGGGATTGGTCGACCAAGACAGTTGATCGTCGAACGCAAAAGCACCCCAGACCGGGTCATTCTTCCATTCATCCGACGCGATGGTTATCAGATTTTGCCAAGTCGACCCGCCGTCAAAAGAGACGTCGACGACACCGATTTGTCGGTCTTCGGTAACGAAATCCCAGTCAAAACTCAACACCAGATTGGCTTTCGTCGCCGTCGTGATGTCGTAAGTTCTCATGATGTAGGAGTTGTAACTTTGCCTTCCCTTCGCCGGTGGCGGAAAGTCGTCCCACGCGTCCGGATCGGCAATCAAGGCCGTGTTGTTCGTTCGTCCGAACCTGGCGCGACGGCGTCCCAACGGGGCAATTCCACTACCCTGCGGGCCCTGTTCTTGAATCCACGAATCAACATCCATTGCGGTCCAGCCATCGTACGCAGCCGCGACGGTCGGAATGTGGACCGAGAAAGGGGCCCCCGACACGTTGGCCGTGTTCATGATGGTCCAACCCGGGATGATGTTGGTCCAATCGGTCCCATCGCCCACAGTCACATTCGCCACATCGAATGGCTGAAGGGGAACATTGGTAAAATCGTCAAAAGCTACTTCAACTCGCTGCGCAACCGATACGGAAGCATTAGCGACAGCCACACCCAACACGACTCCCAACCACAAACTTTGTCTTAACCACTGACTTGTAAGTCGCATACTAAACTCCAAACATCGAATGAAAAGTGTAAACGTTTGGCGAACTCGGATTGGCTTCCGAAACACCGCAACCCATCCGTGGTACAACGTGCAGACACGACAACATCCCACCACCAGTAGCTGATGGGTGTCGAAGTCGCATGCGGGATTGCCGTCATCGCCCCGCGAGCAAATCAAGAGAGGTAAATCTGAGTTGTCTAGTGCATTGAATTCCCATGGTTAAAGACGGCCAGAAAACAGAAATGGAAAATTATTGCTTTCATTCGACGGACACGACCTCGGAATTGGCACGTGTACCTAACGCGCTAAACAGCACGCCATTGATGGAATCGGTGATGAACACGACGCTCCCGTCCCCGCGACAAAAATGAGCACCGCCGACATGACGACTCCCAAAACTGACCTCATAGGCCCCCCATTCCACGCTCCCATCATGAAATCGGGTGGTCGGCTTGGGCATGTTGATACGAACCGCGGTCGAACCGCCGGCCTCGGACCAATCGGTACCCTCCCAGTTGTCCATATCGTCACCGGCAAGCGTCCAATGGTCCTTCCTACCCGAGTTTGGGTTCTCCTGCCGTGTCGAACTGGCATACAATTCCGGGTCCGGCTCGCACTCTCCGACCATTAACGTATTTGAGAGTCCGTCCAAAACATCGCGCAGCTTGACAGCGCCGCCCATGCCACCCTGCGCGATTCTGGCTCTCTCAGGCGGACGAGTGAGAAACATCCCATCGAGCTCGGAGTGATGAAGTGTCTTTTGACCGTTTCCCCAAGTCGGTCGATTGGGACGCCCCCAACCCCAATCGGGCTTCCAATCATTCGGCTGAATGCCCGTCACGACGCCGAGGTAATTGGCAGGCTGGCGATTGGCAACAAACCAGGGTGGAATGTAGGTGGAAGCGTCGAACGTCGCCTCGGCCGTTGACGAAGGACACCTCATGAACGCCAAGGGAGTTTGACAAGCCGCGATCTGCCGCAGAAAAGGGGTTGGCGAATTGAGCGTCGCATCTTCAATCGCTACGGAACTGGCCCAGTTGACCTCACCAAACGACAGCAACTCAAAGAGCGAGCCCTGTTCCACGAAAGGCAAGATGAAGGCGCTCCAGTACCCACCTTCCTGCGCCTCCCCAAGCATCGGCATTTGATCGGTGTAGTTGCTGGCGAAATTGTGTATGCCGAGCCCGATCTGCTTCAGGTTATTTTGGCACTGCATTCGCCTAGCCGCCTCCCTCGCTGCCTGCACTGCCGGCAAGAGCAAACCGACCATCACGCCAATGATGGCGATCACCACCAGTAGCTCGACCAGGGTAAAGCCGGACGCCCGGCGGATGCGCATCTTTTCCATCGAAAAATCCTTAAAATACACTCAAAAAGGCAGACCGACGCGGCAACGATCCTCACCGCGTCGGGATATCGAAAACCAAGTCATTGGCAGCGATCGCCTTGACCTCAAATTCAACCGGACTCTCGTCATCGCTCGAATAAGGAAACGGGACGAGATCCATGGTTACCAAACGACGATCGTCATCCGCCTTTTCACCCGACAAACCGACTCCCTCTCGCGTGCGACTATCGACAATGCAAGAGAACGAAACACGGTATTTCCCGACGGGAAGCCCCTTGCCGTCCGTCGATCGCAGTGCAAGATTGCCCGCACTGTCCGTCTCACCAACGCCCAAGTTGTAAGGCTTGATCGGCACGTCAATTGGCCGCATGTAGACAATCAAACGCTCGTAGGTTTTTCCATCCAGAGTGATTTTGCCGCCGACCGGATGCAATCGCGGCCGACCGTCACAACCCACGTAGGCTACAAGCAAGGCGCTAAGAAGAAACTTGTGAAGTGTGAATTGCATTCGCATTGAACTGGAAAGCCGTGAAAACGAATCGGCAACTCACCGTGGCAGTCCGCGATGGATGTCGGAGCGGAAGACTATCCGGCGGATGTTAAGACCTGGTGATGATCATTCGCTGCCACGATGAGAAGTTGATGAAGACGTCGCCCGGAGACAACGCACTCGGAGCGATTCCTTGACCCGCCCCCTGGCGTCATAACCCATGCCCCGCATTTAAGCATGGCAACCTGGGATGCTTGGGGCACTTGCGTCGACCGGCAGGCGCCCGTTGTTAAGATTCAAGACATTCGCAAAGCTCGTGCTTGGAACTTTAAAATTTTTGAGACACTACCGGGGGCTGAGACACTACCGGGGGCGCTGGATTTGTGAAGGCAAACGCGTTAGACCTTCGACAACTGCCGGTGAGGGCAAAGTCAGAAAGTGAGTTTTTCAATCCCCACAAGCGCCGCTTTTTTGCTTTAATGCTCGAACCGCCTCGGTCACTGAGTGGTGTTTGAAGATAGCGGCACTGACCCTTAAACCTTTGTATAAGATCTGGAATGGTCACACCCATTGTTTTGGGCCTCCGCGGCGCGGCAACGATGGCGGGCAAGCTATTTCAATGGCTCATCGCCCATTGGGCTTACCTGGGGCTGACCGCCGTCTCGCTTGTCTCCGCTACGGCTCACGGCGACTGGCCGACTTACCGTCACGACGTTCGCCGCAGTGGTGTCACAGACGACACGCTCGCGACCGAAAACTTGGGCGAGGTTTGGCGCTGGCAGTCGCCCCGGCCTCCGCTTTCCGCTTGGCCGGACGCGGCCCGCTGGGATGCGTACGCGATGTTGGAGGGGATGCGATCGATGCGAAGCTACGACACCGTTTTTCACTGTGTCGGGGTAGGCGACCGTGTCTTTTTCGGCAGCAATGTGGACGACACGGTACGCTGCTTGAGCCAGGTGGATGGTCAATTGACGTGGTCGTTCACAGCCGATGGCCCGGTTCGAATCGCCCCCGTCGTTGAGGGAGATCGGGTCGTCTTCACTTGCGACGATGGGGCCGTCTACGCATTGGACCGTGACGACGGCTCACTGAGGTGGAGGTCAACCCTCAAGACTGACGCCCAGTGGTTCTTTAATGACGGGCGACTTTGTTCGTCACAGGCCGCTCGGACAGGCGTCGTCGTGGATCCGACGAGTCACGTCGTGATTGCCGGGTCCGGCGTTTTTCCATGGCAGTCGGCCTGCATCACGGCGCTGAATCTTGGAGACGGGTCGATCCGTTGGCAGCGCGACCTCGGACCGGGGTGGTCGCTCGAGGGGCCGCCACTGCTTTCCCCGAGAAACCTGATATTGCCACAGGGGCGAGCTGCTCCTCAGGTTTTTGATCGGGTGACGGGGCAACCACTTGGTGGGCTCGAGGGCGGCGGAGGTTCGTTCGCGTTGGTGACCGATGATGGGAAGGTCTTTCACGGTCCTGGAAACAAGGGCGGTTGGGTGACCCAATCCGATATCGGCTCGCAAACGAAGCTCGCCAGTTTTGAAAAGGGCAACGCGGTCGTGGTTCACGGTGACCGAGCCTACCTGCTCGATCCCGAACGATTGGCTGCCTACGACCGTCCGACGGGCACCATTCTTTGGGTCACTGCGTGTTCGGCCGCTCACGAATTGATCTTGGTCGGCACGTCCTTGATTGCTGGCGGAAACAACGAGGTGCTGGCCTTCGACTGCGAAAGCGGCCAGCCAACCTGGCGAGCCGATGTGGAGGGGCGAGCGATGGGCTTGGCGGCCTGGAATGGCCGACTTTTGGTGGCCACCGATCGGGGTACGATTCACTGCTTCGGTGAAACCAGCAGCTCAATCTTCATTTCAGAGCCCGATCGCCCGGCCGCTGACGAAGCCCCGAGCGAAGCATTGCTTTTGCCGCCTGAGGTGGTCGTTGATCACGCATTGATCGACCGATGGGTGTTCCAACGCGATCAGGTTGAGACTTTCTTGATCGATGAAGACCGAGGCATCGAGTCGATACGCCTCCGTTCGCTGGCTGATGGTGGTAACCCAATCCCACTTGCCAAAACGTTTCGCTGGGCGAGCCTTCGATCGGCGCAATCGGTTCGCGAGTCCGCCGCTGAGCGACAGGCACTCGTTCTGGACGGGCGAACCGATGCCGAAGTGGCTAGCGATTTCCGCCGAGTCCGAAGTCCGCATCAAGATTTCTCGGTGACGACGTGGGTGAGGATCGATCAGCCGCAAGC
>JBGTCJ010000268.1:0-3330 GCA_041748895.1 Pirellulaceae bacterium | reverse complement strand
GGCGGCGCCGCCGGTCAGATGGCCGGTAAGTGGCTCGGCCTGGCTGGCTGCTTCGTCGCCGGCACGCCGGTCACGCTTGAGACGCTTCCGCCCAGCAATCGATGGCTGAAATCGAACCGGTTTTCTCGGCTGTGGTTGAGTCCACGCGCAGGGGCGAGCCTGTCACCCGTCGGTAACAGATTCCAGGATCGCCGCGACAAGTGGTCCAGCCTCGCGACCATCGCCACTGCGACGGCTACTCACGTCTCGAGCGCCGCGACGATCCGGATCGCGATCGAGGATGTCCCGCTTGGCGCGCGGATAGCGGCCAAAAATCCCAAACGATGGGAGTACGACGAAAGCTTCCCCGAGCCCGATCGGCAAACGTGGGAAAAGGTGTCACTGACCGTGCGACGTGACGACGGTGGTGTGGTTGACATGGAACTGATCCGACCTCGTGAGTGGATTCAGAGCCATGGGCTTGCGGTTGGCAGTGCACTGCCAATGAGCATCGAGGAGTTGCAGGTCGCCGGTTTGGCGACGATCAGGGAGATCGAGGCATGCCCAGAGATCGCCGATGGGGCTGGTCGTGTGGTGACGGGTCGGTTCATGACCCGGCAGGTGGACAGGCTTGTGCGCCTTGAGGCGGTGGCCATCGATGGGACGACCGAAGCGATCGAGGGAACGGCGATCCATCCCTTCTGGTCGCTCGATCGAAACGACTGGGTAGCGATGGGCGAACTGGAGCCCGGCGAGCGGCTGTCATCGCGTCAGGGGGAGGCGCGAGTTCTGAGTCGAACGATCGTCAACCGCGTGGCGCCGGTCTACAATATCGAGGTGCACGGCGAGCACGTCTACCAGGTCGGAGACCTCGCCCTGCTCGTGCATAACGCCTACGCCCCAAAGGGAGGGTACGGTTCGTTCAGTGCGTTGAAGCGATCACTTGGTCCGGCGGGCGACGGACAGCACTGGCATCACATTGTTGAGCAGTCTAAAGTCGGGCAGTTTGGCTCACTCGCGATCCATAATGTCGGTAACGTCATTTCTATCCCGGCGCCAATTCACCACAGGATTACCGGCTATTACAATTCAATTGATGACTTCACGGGCGGAATGACTGTTCGGGAGTGGTTAAACGGACAATCATTTGACTTGCAACGGGAATTTGGCGTAGACGTTCTAAGGAGATTTGGCGTTTTATGAGTAAATCCAGACAGGACAATCTGGGAGCAACGACTATGTTAACCGACCGATATGTTGAACTCGCAAAAAGGCACAGAGAAGCAACCGAGAATGGTAATTCAGACGCTGCCAATGTAGCCTATCATGCGCTTGATACCCTGTTTAGCGAAATTGTAGCGGCTGGAGAACGAAATACTCTCGTCCCGTTGCTGGATCACGAAAATCCCTCTGTGCGAGCGAAAGCAGCATTGCACACATACGTGCTGGATGCTCGTCGATCTGAGGCGGTCCTCGAACGAGTCGCGGCGGAGCCTGGACTCGTTGGATTCAGTGCGGGAATGACTCTGAGACAGCTAAAAAATGGTGGACTAACGCCTACGTAGGACTAGGTGGCTACACATTGCCGAGAAGACTCGCACCGGGACTTCGGACATCGGGTCATAGCACTTTGCTGGGGCGCGGTTGTGGTTGGATCCACTCGCACGGGCCACCTTGTCACCGGTCGGATACAGAATCGAGGATCGCTGCGACGCGCGGTCCACGCTCGCGACCATCGCCGCTGCGACAGCTACTCACGTCTCGAGCGCCGCCACGATCCGGATCGCGATCGAAGATGTTCCGCTTGGCGCGCGGATAGCGACCAAAAATCCCAAACCTTGGGAGTACGACGAAAGCTTCCCCGAGCCCGATCGGCAAACGTGGGAAAAGGTGTCATTGACCGTGCGACGGACCGATGGCGTAGTCGTCGACATGGAACTGATCCGACCTCGTGAGTGGATCCAGGGCGGTGGGCTTGCAGTTGGAAGTGTACTGCCACTGAGCATCGAGGAGTTGCAGGTCGTCGGTTTGGCGACGGTCAGGCAAATCGAGGCATGCCCAGAGATCGCCGATGGGGCTGGTCGTGTGGTGACGGGTCGGTTCATGACCCGGCAGGTGGACAGGCTTGTGCGCGTTGAGGTGGGGGCGATCGATGGGACGACCGAAGCGATGGAGGGAACGGCGATCCATCCCTTTTGGTCGCTCGATCTAAACGACTGGGTAGCGATGGGGGAACTGGAGCCCGGCGAGCGGCTGTCATCGCCTCAGGGTGAGGCGCGAGTTCTGAGTCAAACGATCGTCAACCGCGTGGCGCCGGTCTACAATGTGGAGGTGCACGGCGAGCATGTCTACCAAGTCGGAGACCTCGCCCTGCTCGTGCACAACGCCTACGCCCCAGTTAAGGGACCGAATCTCCCGATTCTCAATCCGCACTTTACGCCCGTTAGCCAATTCATTGGCGAACAGGCGACGGTTGCAGCTCATCTTCCTCCTGGCAAGTACACGGCGTTGATTGTAGATGGCCAAGTGTACGTCGCAAAAATGCACAATGTCGCTTGGGAACTGGCAGGTCGCAAAGGCGTTACGCAGTTCTATGGTTTCGCAGAAATCGACGCATTGGGTCGAGTTGTGAGGTTGTTCAAATGACAACCGAAGTTTTTGAACTCACAAGGTTCAAGGCGATGAGTGGATCGACGTTGGATGAGTACGCGTCTCGAATGCTTGCCCAAGGTGCGGAAGCATTCATCGGCGTTGACTACGACGAAGTCGTTGCGCTACTTCCATGCGCCGATGAGACTCATTCTGTGTACCTCTTGGAATTGTGCGCAAAACTTGACTCAAATCGGTCCGTTCCAATCGCCGCTTCGTACTTGAGGTCGCGCATCGCTTCATTGTGTTGCGCGGCTTCTCGTGTTCTCGGGGAATTGCAACCGGAAGCGATGTCTTCTGAAGTACGATCGCTGATTGAAGAATGCCCAGTCGTTGAGCTGTACTGGGACGACCCATCGAGCGGAGTATCTAGGCACGTCGGAACGAACGAAGTATTTCTCTCGGCGCTTCGCGAAAAGTTGGGTATCGAAGGGGACATGGCGACATAGCACTCTGCTGGGGCGCGGTTGTGATTGGATCCGCGCGCACGGGCGACCCTGTCACCGGTCGGACACAGAATCAAGGATCGCTGCGACGCGCGCTCCACCCTCGCGACCATCGCCGCTGCGACGGCTCCTCACGTCTCGAGCTGAGATGCCCCATTTTTCTGTACCAGACGTTATGAAAGGTTGGGTAGGGAAACGGGTAACGATAGTTGGGCGTCGCCGGGCCGCTGAAGCGGAGGGAGCGCAGCGACCGGAG
>JBGTCJ010000267.1:0-2996 GCA_041748895.1 Pirellulaceae bacterium | reverse complement strand
GCGGCCCTAGATCGAGAACCGATTCCGTATCACATCGTTCAATCTCCGCGTCGAACAGCGTGTCATCGGATTCTGCCACCTCACCGTATGGATTAGATGTTCGCAAGAACCGCTGCGTGATCTCACACGTCGAAGGATCGATTGTCTCATGCGGGGTCATCCACGCACTGGGCATGCGGTATCCTCAGTGGGTGTTTCCTACGTTCTTTCCTTACGCGGCGATTTTCACCCATCACCACGAGATTATCACGGGCACCCATGACGACGGCATTCATGAGCGATTCAATTTCGGTAGGTTGGGCGACGCCGGTTGGGTTGCGAACGGCCATCCTTCTGGGATGCCTGCTCGCGAGTGGATTTGGGGTCGACACGGTCATGGGAATGGAGACGAGGCCTCCCAACGTGGTTCTGATCATGGCGGATGATCTTGGCATCGAGGCGATCGGGTGCTACGGCGGTGAGTCGTACGCAACGCCGCATTTGGATCGGTTGGCCGCTGATGGAATGCGCTTCACCCGAGCGTACTCCCAGCCGCTCTGCACGCCCACTCGGGTCCAGTTGATGACGGGCCGCTACAACCACCGCAACTGGCGGTGTTTTGGCATCCTTGATCCAGCCGCCAAGACGTTTGGTCACCTGATGCAAGAGGCCGGCTATCAAACCTGCATCGCCGGAAAATGGCAACTTTACTCTTACGACCCACCGGGCTACCCAGGGGCGGAGAGTCGTCGGGGAATTGGGATGCATCCCAAGGACGCGGGCTTTCACGAGTACCAGTTGTTTCACTCGCTGCACACTGAAGACAAAGGTTCGCGATATGCCAACCCGACATTTCTGCGAAACGGGGAATTGCATCAGAACCTCGAAGGTACCTACGGCGAGGATCACCACGTCGCCTACATCGTCGACTTCATGCGACGGCACCGCGAGCAACCAATGTTCATCTACTATCCGATGAGCTTGCCTCATTGGCCATTCAACCCGACGCCCCAGTCGCAAGCGTGGAAAGATCCATCGCGGCGTCTTGAGGAATCGACCGAGCATTTTGGCGACATGGTGGCCTACATGGACTGGCTTGTCGGTCGCGTGGTTCGAGAGGTGGATGATCTCGGCCTGGCCGACAATACAGTGGTCCTGTTCTATTCGGACAACGGAACGGACCGCCGCATCACCTCGCGTTTTCGAGGGCAGGACGTCCAAGGGGGGAAGGCGGAAACGACACAGAGCGGTATCCGCGTTCCCCTGATCGCTCGATGGCCGGGGACGATCGAGCCGGGACAGGTGAACGACGACCTCATCGATGCGAGCGACTTCCTACCCACGTTTGCCGAACTCTCCGGCGCAGCGAATTCCCGATTTCGCGATCCAGGCGGCTGGGGTGTCGAAGGACAAAGCTTTGCCGGCGCCTTGTTAGGAATGCCGCACAACCCTCGTGACTGGTGCTACTTCTGGTACGACCCGCGTCCCGGGTGGGACAAAGAGGGACGCAGTCGGTTCATCTTCGCGCTCGATCAACGGTACAAGCTGTTTAGTGATGGTCGTTTTTTTGAGATCGAGAGCGAGGCAATGGGTGAGGAGCCGCTGCAAGATCCACTTACCATGGATGCGGTGGAAGCCCGAACGAAGTTACAAAGGGTTCTCAACGAGATGATGGCGCCGCCACTCTCCGAGGCCGCGTTGACCGATCCGGACGAATTCGGCAAACCGTGAATTGCGGTCCATCTTCGTGCGGATGCCCATGGATGCCCATGGGAAGATTTCCTTCACACGGGAACCAACCGTGTTCGCTAACGCTCCTGTGGGATCACGCCGTGAGTTTGCAGCGTTAGCAGGTCATCGGCCAGCGCATCGGCGTCCTCTTGGTTGTGCGTGATGTGGAGCGTCGTGACGCCGGTGGCCTTCTGCACATTTCTCAACAGTGCGTACATCTCATGGCGGGTCGCCTGGTCAAGCGCACTGAGCGGTTCGTCCAACAAAAGAACCCTCGGTCTGAAGGAGAGCGCGCGGCCGATCGCGACGCGCTGAGACTCGCCTCCGCTGAGCCCCTGGATCGAACGATCGAGCAGGTGACTGATCGAGAGGGTTTGCGCAAGGTCCATCACTCGCGTCAATATCTCATCGCGAGCGACACGTCGCAGGCGGAGCGCGAATTCGAGGTGTTGGTAGACCGTGAGCGTGGGAAAGAGGGCTAGATCCTGAGGCACAAACCCAATCTCTCGACTACCTGGCGACCAACGAGTCACATCATCGCCATCGATCAGAATTTGGCCTTTGAGCACTTTCCGCAGGCCGCAGATCGACTCGAGCAACGTCGTTTTGCCCTGACCCGTACGACCCATGAGGACCGCGTAGCGCCCCGACTCAACATCGAGTGAAATGTCGCGAAGTCGGAAATCGCCGGCCTGGATCGTCACACTACGCAGCTCGATCATGCCGAAGGTCCCGCTCCGAGGCATCGCAGAACCAACAATACCACGCAGGCGATCACGACCATCAGAAGGGAGACCGCTACGGCCGAATTGAGTTCTCCGATGCTCAGTTCTAGGAAAACGGTGGTGGAAAGGACCTCGGTCCTCATTCGCGTTGCCCCGGCAAAAACGAGAATCGGCCCGAACTCGCCCAGCGCCCTTGCCCACGCAACGGTGATCGCAGCCACCATACCTCTGGAGGCCTGCGGAACCGCAATTTTGAGAAACGCCTGGGCACGCGTGCAACCGAGCGTTCTCGCCACATCCTCGGCGCGAGGGTCAATCTGGTCGAAGGTAACCCGCATGGTTCGGACGGCAAACGCGCAGGCGACAGAAAACTGCGCGAGCACCACGGCGGGCCACTGGTAGGTCACAGGAAATCCCACGTCGTCTCGAAGCCAACTTTCTAATTGCCAACCGAAGATCGGCAGGTGAAACAGGATCAATAGGCTAAGCCCCAACACCAGCGGCGGAAGCACGATCGGGATGTCGACCAAGGTGTCTACGATCCATCGTCCCGGGAACCGA
>JBGTCJ010000266.1:0-6220 GCA_041748895.1 Pirellulaceae bacterium | reverse complement strand
GCATCTCCACTTGAGACTTGCCAAGCGTGTTTTCCTGACCGATGGCTACGCCAAGCAGCAGGCACGCGAGTAGGGGCGACGCACCGCGAATCAGGATTTTGGGAAGCGCCATGGGAAGGTCCGCCTAGGGGTTTGCGTCGTTGCGGCCGCTGGGACGAATCTCACTGCCTTGAACGCCGGTGATGCTGTCGCCGAGCGTTTTGCGTGCCGCGTCGGCGATCGCCAGCAAACGCTTGACGACCTCGGGATTCTCGGCGGCAACATCGATCGATTCGGCGGGGTCGTCATCGAGTTGATAGAGCGCTTGCGGCTGTCGCACGATGGCGTAGCCGTGCCGACTGGCGATTCCCGCCACGCCGCTGAGGTCCATCCCTTTGGGCTGAAGCTGTCCGAAACCGGCCGGTTTGCCATCGCTTCGCGTTTCACCGCCAACCGTCAAGTAGTCGTGCTCGAGGTGAAGTTTCCAGGGGCCACTTCGAATCGCCTGCAGCTCGGTCCCCGAATAGAAGAGGAAGTGGTCGTGAGGCGATGAGGCGTCGTTCGTTCCCATCAACAAACCGGTGACATCTTTACCATCGATCGGGTGGTCGGGGAGATCCGCACCGGTCCAGTTGGCGAAGGTCGGCCAGAAATCGATCGTCATGAACGGCTCGTCGCAGACGCGTTCCGCCGGCACGCGGCCGGGCCAACGCATCACGCAGGGCATGCGAACACCGCCCTCGAAAGTAGTCAACTTGCCCTCTCGCAGCCCTCCGGTGGTGCCCGCGTGCGTTCCGTAACTGAGGAACGGGCCGTTGTCGCTGGTGAAAATGATCAAGGTGTTGTCACGAATGCCTGCTTCGTCGATCGCCTTGACGATCTCGCCAACGGACCAGTCGATTTCCTCAACCACATCGGCAAACAGGCCGTGCGGCGACCGGCCATCGAAACGATCGGATGCGAAGATTGGCACGTGCGGCATCACGTGCGGAACGTAGAGAAAAAAGGGTCCTTCCCGGTGCGCCTCAATGAAGCTCACCGCTCGCTCGGTGAACCGCCGTGTGAACAGCGATTGATCGGGATCGAGCTCGATGACTTTGTCACCGTCGTAGAGAGGTAGCGGTGGCATCACGTGTGCCATCGATGGATGGTACTTCGTGTTGTCATTGGAGTACGGAATCCCGAGGTAGTCGTCGAACCCGTTACGCATCGGGCTGAAGTAGGGGGACAGCCCGAGGTGCCACTTGCCGTACATCCCGGTGGCGTAACCCCGTGACTTGAGCATTTCCGGCAGCAACCATTCATCCGGGTGAATGCCCTGCGGGCTGGTGTGATTG
The DNA here is from genome assembly GCA_041748895.1 of Pirellulaceae bacterium. Lineage (GTDB taxonomy): Bacteria > Planctomycetota > Planctomycetia > Pirellulales > Pirellulaceae > UBA6163. The sequence goes on along the minus strand of JBGTCJ010000266.1, from coordinate 4,904 downwards.
AGTGCCCCCTCCATACCGACCCGGTTGGCGTAACAACCGGTCATCAATGCCGCCCGCGACGCGCTGCACACGGCCTGCGCCACATAGAACTGCGTGAACCGAGTTCCCTCTTTGGCGAGTGCATCGATGTTGGGTGTGCGAATCGTTTTGGAGCCGAAGCAGGCGAGATCGCCGTAGCCGAGATCGTCGGTGAAAATCAAAACGATGTTTGGTGTCTCGGCGGCAAGACCGACCGGGGTGACGAGTCCGGCAGCGCAAAGGCTGAGGATCATAAGGGACAGGCAGAGGTGGCGCGTCACGGTCACCGTGAGTCTCCAGAGTAGAAGTAGCGGCGGGGTGCGATTGAGGACATCGCAGCAACGCCGCCAGTATACTCCGGCGCCGACAGCGGTTGGCGGCGGGGCGACCACCGCGGGCGTCGACCCCAAGACGGCTCAGAACAAGCGGTTGTACCCGTTGAGCGCCGCCACTCGATACGCCTCGGCCATGGTCGGGTAATTGAACGTGGTCTCGATGAAGTACTCGAGCGTATTCTGCCCACCGGGTTGGCACATGATCGCTTGGCCGATGTGGACGATCTCCGAAGCGTTGGCGCCAAAGCAGTGGACCCCAAGGATTTCCAAAGTGTCGCGGTGAAACAACAACTTGAGCATGCCAACGGTGGTTCCGGTGATCTGGGCCCGGGCCAGGCTGCGGAACTGGCTTTGACCGACTTCGTAGGGCACGCGGGCGGCCGTCAATTCACGTTCGGTTTTGCCCACCGAACTGATCTCGGGGCTCGTGTAGATACCGGTCGGTATATCGTAAGTCCGCAAGTGGGCGTCCTGGGTGCCGAGCAGATGGATCGCCGCGGCGCGACCCTGAGTGTAGGCGGCGCTCGCGAGCGAAGGGTATCCGACCACGTCGCCCACGGCGTAGACATGATCTCGGCTCGTCTGGTACGACTCGTTGACGACGAGGTGACCGCGGCTGTTGGCCTCCAGAGCGACGTTGCCCAAACCAAGGCCTTCGACGTTACCCTGCCTCCCGTTGGCCCAAAGCAGGACGTCGGTCTTGAGCCGTTTGCCGCTCTTGAGCGTGAGGATCACGCCGTCCTCGAGCCCCTCGATGCTCTCCATCTCTTCGTTGTGGCGGATGACAACGCCCTGATCGCGGAGGTGATAAGAGAGCGCGTCGATGATTTCGTCGTCGAGAAATTCAAGCAGTTTGTCACGAGTGTTGACCAGATTGACTTTCGAGCCGAGGTTGCGAAACATCGAAGCGTACTCGGTGCCGATCACACCCGCGCCGTAGACGGTGATGGAGGAGGGGCGGTCCTTGATATCGAGAATCGTATCGCTGTCAAAAATCCTGGGGTGCTTGAAGTCGACGCCCGGTGGCCGAAAGGGACGCGTGCCTGGGGCCAGGACGAAGAACTTCGCGGTGATCTTTTCACCGCCAACCGCCACCGTGTGGTCATCCTCGAAGCTTGCCGTCCCATAGTAGACGGGGACATCATTGCGGTCGTAGAACGATTGCCGCATCGAGACTTGGCGGTTGATAATGTTCTGACTTCCCTTGCGGAGTTGATCCATCGTTGGGCTGAGGTGGATTCCCATCGCCTGGATCGCCGGGTTGGTGAGCGCCTTGACGGTGCTGGTTATCGTGTACCGAAGCGCTTTGCTCGGGATCGTCCCACGGTGAGTACAACTGCCGCCAATTTGTGAATAACTTTCGGCGACGGCGACTCGCATCCCACCTTTGGTCGCTTGCATGGCGGCCCCTTCGCCACCGGGGCCTGTACCGATCACGAACAGATCAAAGTCGAACGTCTTGTCGATCATGGCGAGGCTGTGGGTACTCGGTTTGCGATGTTAAGCTTGCAGTGGCCAGTTTTCTAACAAGGTTTTACGATGTTGCTGTCCTGCGTCCAGACCAATGTGACTTTCGGTAATCTTTCCGACAACCTTCGCCGCTGCGGGCATTGGATCGACCATGCCGCTCGCCGACAGGCCGACTTGGTCGTCTTTCCCGAGTGCATGTTGACCGGCTACGGTTACGAGAGTCGCGAGGAGGCCATGGAGCAAGCGATTCGAGCTCAGTCGCCGCACCTTGCCGAACTTGCTCGGCAGTGCGCAGCGGCAAACCTGCATTTGGTTATCGGCTTCCTTCTGCTCGAAACGTCGTCCGGTCGGGACCACCTCTTCAACGCCTCCGCGCTGATCGGCCCGGCAGGAGTGGTGGCGATCTACCGCAAGATCCACCTGCCGCACCTGGGCGTGGATCGGTACGTCGATCGTGGAAGCGTTCCCTACACAGTGCACGCTGCGGGGGACGCGCGGATCGGACTGGCAATCTGCTACGACTGTTCGTTCCCTGAACCGATGCGGGTGCTCGGTTTGGCCGGGGCCGATGTGATCGCACTGGCGACCAATTGGCCCGTCGCGGCATCACGTACCGCGGCTATCGTTCCGCCGGCGCGAAGCATGGAGAATCACCTGTTCTTCATCGCGGCCAATCGGATCGGTACGGAACGAGGGTTCACCTATTGTGGACTCAGCAGCATTCACGGGCCGGACGGGATCGAATTGGCATTCGCACGGCACGATCGCGAGGAGATTCTGTTTGCCGAGGTCGATCTCCAAGCCGCAAGGACCAAGCGGATCGAACGCACGCCCGGAACGCACGTGATCGATCGGTTTGCCGACCGCCGACCCGAATTCTACGTCGGCCTGAATGAAGCGGCCGACCGCTAACGGCTGGCGCGACGAACGCCAGCGGTTGCGAAACCGGGGTAACGCTGCAGCGCCAATTGCTCGGCCTGACCACTATTGCGAGCAGGTACCATCACCGACATCTCCCTGGCGAAGACGCCGGGAAGGGGACGTAGGAGGACTTCCCAAATTCCGATCACGCCGGCATTAGCGGCCATCATCTCCAATTGCATCATTTGAATTCGCTCCCTGTTGGTCTCGGCATCGCGTTGCCTCTGGTACTGATCGGCCTGCAACCGGACCAAGAAATCCTCACGGTTTCGATCGGCCTCGCTCGCCGCATCCGATTTCCACTGCTCCCATCCGGGCCGCAGGATCTCGAGATCTTCGGACGAAAAAAGGAAGAAGGGAACGGCGAGCTCCGAGCCATCCTCCATCTTCATCAGGACCCCCTCGACGCTGATCGCGGGCGGTTCGCCCTGCTGCCTCCGCAGCCACGCCAAAACGTCCTGCGGTGTTTGCACGCTCGGGTCCGCGTGATTGGCCACGATCTTCGGGATCAGGTACTGGTAGAAGTCACCCAGCCGGCTGAGCGCGGTACCATTGACCGTGACGACACCGGCCGTGCGGCGGATTTCCACGTCCCTTCGCCCGAAGGCGATGATCCGACCCCGCATCTCAAATCCGTCCACCGAGGTCCACGTGTGGAATTCATCGAGTGAAGGCGGATCGAGTGAAGGCTGGACGGGTGCTGCGGGATCGCTCGGTGTTGCCGCCGCCACCAGCGGCTCGGCGTCTTGTTGGGCCCGAACAAACGCCTGATCCTCCGCGGACAATTGATCGATGCGAACAGCGATCAGCGAATCATCGGCCTTCTTGAGCACGATCGTATCCTCGCCGCGGGCGAGCAATTCGGCATCGAATTTGACCCTTCCCGACGCGTCAACCCACTCGCGTCCCTGCACCCTATCGGCAGACCAACCAAGGGCGACGGTGAACCACGCGACCACCAGCCCCGCTCGCCGCATGCTCGCCGAGGGCCGTAGGTTTTGGCCGCCGCGGGGGGTCGGGCGCACGAGAGAAACCAATGAGTTCATCTTCAACTACCGTTTCGGGAGGCGAATCTGGGCAACGGATAGGTGGGGCCGTCACCGGGCCCTCACCGGCGGCAGCTGCCGCCTTTTGCACCAAACCCTTTTGTAATCTAGCGACCGGTCAAAAGCGACAATCTGCCTTCAGGATCCGCTAGTTTGGCTTGCGGTGGCGAGCGATGGTAATGACCCGTCGGCGGATGGCGCACGGAGACGGCTACCACGTCCCGAGGCACTCGATTAGGCTTGAGATCAATGGATCGCGATGACCAGATTCCCCCCGACTCGAGAGGCAGCGATGAGTGACGCGAAAGTTCGTGGCGTGGTCCACCTCATCGAGGAAACCAAGACGTACGGTCAGAAGGGTTTCCGCAAACGGGTGGTGGTGCTCGAGCAGGAAAAGGGAAGCTTCTCCAACTTCGTTCCTCTCGAATTCACCCGCGATGGCTGCGATTCGGTCGACCAATTGCAGGTCGGCGATGAAATCGAGGTTGACTACTTCTTGAGCGGCCGACGGTGGCAAAAGGATCCGTCGAGCGAGGTCAAATTCTTCCTCAACGCGGAAGCCACCGGATTTCGGTTGCTCCGGGGTGGCGAGGGACCGATGGAAATCGTCAGCGGTGACCCCAACCGTGCGTTTTCCGAAGCCGTGGAAGACGACGAAGCCCCTTTTTGACCCCCACGGCCGGGGTCTGCGACCTCAGGCGGAGACCGATTCGGCGGTCACCTTGTAAGACGCCATCAACGAATCGAGCTCGGTCGGCCGTTGCCACTGATCTCGTTCGACACTTAGCCAGATGTTGCCCAGCAGGTCGTGGGCGAGCCTTGCCGCCAGAGGTGACAGCTCTTCTTCGTCAAGCGGTTCGGGTGATGCGGCGGGACGATCCGCACGATTGGGTTCGGGACACGCTACCGTCTCGCGCCCTGTATCGCTCATGTCAAGCAGTTCAAGTTTTCCGCTGGGGTACTCCACCAGTGCCGTAGCGTTTTCGATCCAGTCGCCGAGGTTGACGTAGAGAATGTCACCGAGCGTTCGAAATCGAGGCACATGAATGTGTCCACAGATGATCCCATGGCAGTCGTTCTCCCGGGCGTACTGGGCAACGCGGGACTCGAACCC
>JBGTCJ010000265.1:0-3193 GCA_041748895.1 Pirellulaceae bacterium | reverse complement strand
GCCGCCGGCCCATTTGAACTGGGACCTTTGGCAAGGCCAGACACCCGACGTCCCCTACATCGAGGAGCGTTCGCACTACACGTTCCGCTGGTGGTACGAATATTCAGGTGGCCAAATGACCGACTGGGGGGCGCATCACATCGACATCGCCCAGTGGGCGATCGATGCCCATCCGGTTGAGATCATCGGCCATGCTACATTCCCTCAAGTGCCGAACGGATTCAATGTCGCGGTCGACTTCGAAGCCGCGTATCAGTACTCCAATGGCGTGACGATGACCGTCAAGGATTCTGGCGGCAACGGGATCCTGTTCACTGGCGATGGCGGTAGGCTCTTCGTCAACCGTGGCAGGATTACCGGTGCCCCGGTTGAAGCTCTCTCGGCGCACCCTTTGGCTCGCGAGGATTGGCAGGTCTACGCACAAGACAATCTTCAGCGGCCCCCTCGGGCCGGAAAGCTCGATGCGATCGTCAACCACATGGGAAACTTCTTCGATTGTGTCGAATCTCATCACTCGCCCATCTCCGACGTCGAGAGTCAACATCGAAGTGCATCGACCTGTCATCTCGGAAATATCGCGATGCAGTTGGGGCGCAAGTTGCAGTGGGACCCTAAACAAGAGCGATTCGTCGGCGACAAAGAAGCCGACCGTTGGCTTTCGCGTGAGCAGCGAACCGGGTTCGAAACCGTGTAGCGACAAGGCCATTTTACCGCTACGAGTGCACGTTCGCGGGTCCGCCATCATCAGTCCGCCATCATCAGCCCCTCGCAAAAACCCACCCACACGGTGTTGTCATGAGTATCGAGCGAAGACGATTTCTCAAAGAATCCACGACGGCGGTGGCGTTTGCGACCACATTCCCTCGGATCGGATTGGCCGATCCCGCGGCGCCGTTTGAACTGAAATACATTCTTGGATCCAGTTTGTATGGCTACACCGATGTGGCCGAAATCCTGCCCGAAGTTTCCAAGGTCGGTGCGTCGGCGATCGATCTTTGGCCCAAGGTTCATGGAAGCCAGCGGGAACAGATTGATGAAATGGGAGAACAGGCGTTCTCGCAACTGCTCAAAGCGCACAACGTCACGTTGGGGTGCATCACTCAGTACAAACTCGGTCCCTTTCGTCTGAGCGATGAGATGCGATTGGCCCAGCGATTGGGTTGTAGCACGATCGTGACGGGCGGCGCGGGACCCAGGGGGCTCAAAGGAAGTGAACTCAAACAGGCCGTCATCGATTTCACGGAGAAAATGAAGCCGCATCTCGAGGTTGCCGAGCAGACCGGCGTGACGATCGCCATCGAGAATCACGCAAACAACCTGATCGAGTCGCCGGACGCGTTGAAGTACCTCGCCGAACATCGATCGTCTCGGTCACTGGGAATCGCGTTGGCGCCCTACCACCTACCGCCTGACGAAATGCTCCTTAGCGGGTTGATACGCGACCTCGGCGATGCGATTACGATGTTTTACGCTTGGGAACACGGTGAGGGCTCGATGACTGCGATGCCCAAAGAAAAAGAATTGCGACAGCTTCCCGGGCGCGGCACGCTTGACTTTGGCCCATTGATCGCCGCGCTGCGAGATATTCGATATCAAGGCTGGACAGAAATCTTCATGCACCCGTTTCCTCGCGGCGTTCCAATCCTCGAACCGACGGCGGCGGTGACGCGGGAAATCAATCGTTCACGCGAGTACCTCGAAAGCTTCATCACGCCACAAAGCGTCACGTCGGCCGCGCCTACAAAATGAATATGTCTCAACCAAAAGTCTTGATCATCGTTGGCGATGCGACCGAGACGGTCGACACGCTCTATCCGTATTACCGATTGATCGAAGGTGGCTACCAACCGGTGGTAGCGGCACCTGAACAACGACGCTACCAAATGGTTCTGCATGAGGTAAAGCCAGGCTGGACGATCACGAAGGAGTGGGAAGGGTATTCGATCCAGGCCGACATCGCCTTCAAGGATGTCGTTCCCGATCAATATGCCGGCATCTTTTTCAGCGGTGGAAGGGCGCCCGAATACATCCGCGAAGATCCCGACTTGATTCGAATCACCCGCTGGTTTTGGGAAAATAAGAAGCCCTGCGCCAGCGTTTGCCATGGGGTCGAGATTCCTGCGCGAGCGGGGATCGTCAAAGGTCTGCGAATGGCGACGGTGGCCAAGTGCCAGTTTGATCTTGAGGTCTGCGGCGGCATCTACGTCGATGAGCCGTGTGTGATCGACCAGCACATGTTCAGTGGAAGGACGTATCACGACAGCGGACACTTTGTGGGACCGTGGATCCGGGCGCTCGACGCCTCCCGATAGGACCTAACCTCAACAGACAAATGCACTCACGCTTAGTTGCAAACCTAGTTGTCCACACCTGCCTGTTGACGCTGTGGATTTCACTTGGTCCGCTGCATGCGGCCGATGGGGTCAACGTCGTTTACATCATCGGGGATGATCAAACCTACGGTGACTTCGGGTTCATGGGGAGCAAGGACGCGCTCACACCCCATCTCGATCGATTGGCCGCGCGGTCGGCGAGGTTCGTCAACGGCTACGTTCCCACCAGTCTCTGCAGTCCGTCGCTCGCGACGCTGCTCACTGGGCTTTATCCCCACCAAAGCGGATTGCATTACAACCACCCTCCCCCGGGCAATGGCGGCTTCAACGCGATGGCCAGTCGCGAAGCCTACGAGGCCGCTCGTCGACCATCGTTCGAACTCATTCGTTCGCAACCGACGCTGCCTCGGGTGCTTGGGGAACTCGGCTACATCTCCCTGCAAACCGGCAAATTCTGGGAAGGGCATTATTCCAACGCGGGCTTCACCGAAGGAATGACCCTCTTCGAACCGGCGCCCCAACTCAGCTATTCGGGAGTCAACAGGACGCTTCGAGATGGATCGCAAGCCGCACACGGAAACGGCGATCACGGGTTGGCGATCGGCCGCGAAACGATGGAGCCGATCGTGGATTTTCTCGACCGCGTCGGTAATCATCGCCCCTTCTTCATTTGGTACGCGCCGTACCTCCCGCATCAACCCCACGACTCCCCCGCACGTTTCTTCGAGATGCAGGAGGGTCGTGGCGTCGCAGAGCATCGCATACCCTACCTGGCTTCGGTCAGTCACTTTGACGATACGGTGGGCCAATTGATGGAGATGCTCGAGCGGCGCGGCCTACTAGCGAGCACATTGATCGTC
>JBGTCJ010000264.1:0-7158 GCA_041748895.1 Pirellulaceae bacterium | reverse complement strand
CCGCGCTGGTGATCGGCGTCCAATGGGCCGGCAACAAGCTTTCCAATGCGGGTCAATTTCAAGCGCGCACGGCGACAAGCAGTCAATCGGAGGCCATTTCGGTTTCGGTGAAGGCAAACGCCAAGCTCGGGAATCTTCGAGCGGAATCGGTACAGCTCGCGTCAACCTACTCGGCGCAATCGTCCCTTCAATCGTCCTCGGCGGACACGCCGCTCGGCTTGGCCGGAAGCATCGAGCTGCGCTCCGGCGGCTTTCTGAATACCAGTGTCGAGCTCAGCGAACTCAACCAGGGTCGAGGGGTTCAATCGGGTTGGATTCGCATCACCGATCGGGCAGGCAACGTCGAGGAGATCGACTTGTCGCGAGCCAAAACGATCGATGAGGTGATGGACGCGATCAACAACGCCTCGAGAGTTCGCGTGCGTGCGACAACCGTCGGCGACTCGATCCGGCTGAGTGATTTCAGTGGTTCGACCGCCCACAACCTTCGCGTCGACGAAGTGGGGGTTGGTGAAACAGCGGCGGATTTGGGCCTCCGCGGCATTGATGTCTCCGCATCGACGGCAACCGGACACGACATCTACGGCGACATTGGCGACTCGGCAACGAGCGGGCTCCAGGGCGTTCCACTGAGCAAGCTCGGCGGCGGTAGCGGTCTCGGAAGTCTTACTGCGATCACCGTTACCACCACCGATGGATCGAGCGCTGCCATCGACCTTTCGTCGGCGACGACCACTCGCGACGTCCTTCGGCTGATCAACGACAGTGGTTTGCCGATCGAAGCTCGTATCAACGACTCGGGAACCGGATTCCGAATTCGAGACCTCGCGGGCGGCAATCTGACGCCACTGGCAATCACATCGAGCGACTCAACAGCCGCCCGGCTCGGGCTTGAGGCGACCTCGGAGAGCCGAGTGATCGAAGGCGGTGGTCTTCAGAAACAGTTCATCGATGAGACCACTCGTTTGTCGGACCTTCGACAAGGCCGCGGAATTGGTGCGGGGACGATCCTCATCACCGATTCCGCCGGCGTTTCTGCAACCATTGATCTGAATGACGCAGCCGAGCTGACCGTCGGAAACTTGATCGAACGGATCAACCAAAGTGGGCTCGGAATCACTGCATTGCTCAATGAAACCGGTGATGGTTTTCAGATCAGCGACCATCTCGGTGGCCCGGGCCGCCTGCAAATTGCCGACACGATCGGTGGTTCGACCGCTGCGGACCTCGGTTTGACAGCCGACTCGATCGACATCGAAGACGGCAGCGCCGAAACGCTCCAGCGGATCAATACCCGGCAGAGCGACACGATCGAGGTGACTCAAGAAGATAGCTTGTCCTCGATTGCCGAAAAGATCAATTCGCAGGGACGGTTCGCGACGGCATCCGTGACTCGTCGCTCCGATGGCCAATACACGATCAGTTTTCGAAGCGCTCAGGGCGGAGCCGATGGGCGATTGTCGATCGATTCCTCAGGCTTCGACCTTGGCATTCAAACCAGCTCGCTCGGTCGAGATGCCGTACTGGACGTTACGCTCGCGGACGGCAGTTCGCGGACCCTTCGCTCGCGTGATGGGGTATTCGAGGAGGTCGCGGAGGGCGTGTCGCTCACGGTGAAGGCGCTCACCACCGAAGCCGCCAATATCGAAGTCCTGCGGGATCATTCGCCGGCCATCGACAACGTACGCACGCTGGCGACCCAGTACAACAAATTGGTTGACAAGCTCAAGAGCCTGACTTTTTTTGACCCCGAGCGACAGTCCACGGGACTCCTCTTTGGGACCTCCGAGGCGCTGCAGATCGAGACCCTGTTCTCTCGCCTATTCTCAGGATCGATCGCTGGCGCGGGTGCTCTCAAATCGGCGGGGGCTGTGGGGTTATCGTTCAATGATCAGGGTCGTCTCGACTTCAGTGAGACGCGGTTGAGCGACCTGATGGAATCCGACGGCGAAGCGGTCAAAGACTTCTTCACTCGAGAAGCGACAGGCTTCACCGCGCGTATCGGATCAGTCGCCGATCGGATCGCCGGAGCGGGTACAAGCCTGTTGATCAATCGGACCGAAACCCTCGGCTTTCGGATTCAACGCAACAACGCCCAGGAAGCCGCCATGAATGAACGGTTGGGCAACGAGCGTGAGCGGTTGCTCAAACAGTTTTACGGGGCAGAGGCCGCGATCGCCAAATTGCAATCGAATCAGAACTACATCTCGCAAATCCAACTGCTTCAGTTCCCGTCAAGGTAGTCCAATGCGCCAATCCCAGTGGTCTGTCAGTGGTGATCGACCGGTGAACACGTACCTCGAAGCGAGCATCCGATCGGCGTCACCTCCCCGATTGAGGTTGATGTTGATCGAACGCGCCGCTGGGCTGTGCGAGTGCATTTCGCAGCAGTGGAAGCACGAGCTTCCTGAGGTCGGATGTGGAGAGCAGACGCTGCACTTGCGGGATATTCTCACCGAGCTTTTGGCGGGCGTGGCGCGTACGGATCTTCCTCTGGCCCATCAAGTCGCTGACTTGTACGTGTTCTTGATTCAGCATCTGGACCGCGCGGAGTCGACGATCGATGTCTCCATGGTCGACGAGATCCGCGTGGTTCTGGAAACAGAAGCTCAGACGTGGCGGATGGTTTGCGCCCAAGCGACGGCGGCCCAACAGGACTCCGCGGCGCTGGTGACCTCTCCTCGGGGAAATGCTAGCAATCTCAACCTTCAGGGCTGAGTCGGAAAGAATCTGGCGTTGGTGGTCTCGCGAGAAGTCCCCATAATGTGCCGCGGTCAGTAACCGAGCCCTTTCGCCGTGAGCGCGATTTGATCGCGTGACGCACGAGCGCACCAGTGGCTCATCGCGCACGACAGGGATGGGGACATCGCGTGGACATTGGTTGGGTCGAGAAAACTCGGGGGGAGCTCGATTTTGGTCCCGATCCGTTGTCGCCCCACGCTCCAAGGCCGCTGACGCGCGTCGGCCAACGAACCCGAGTTGCTTTGCGGCGCGACGTGGTGCAGACGTGTCCGACGGTTCCGGGTGTCTATGGGATGCTCGACCGAAGTGGCACATTGATGTACGTCGGCAAAAGCAAATCGCTCAGGCATCGACTGCTGAGCTACTTTGCAACATCCAACCGTCAGGAAAAATCGGGCAGCATCATCCAATCGACTCGTGCGATTCAGTGGGAGACCCAGCCCAGTGAGTTTGCGGCCTTACTGCGTGAGCAACAACTGATCCGTCGGTTTCGCCCGCGTTGGAACGTGCAGGGGATGCCCGACCGCCAACGGCCGGTCTATCTCTGCCTGGGGCGACCCCCTGCCAACTATTTCTTCACGGCGTCGTTGCCTCCGAAGGGCGTGCATGGGTTCGCCGGCCCGTTTTACGGGGCCTCACGGATGAATCAAGCCGTCGATCGGCTGAACCATTTCTTCAAACTGCGAGATTGCAGCCAAAGGACACCCTTTCACTTCGCCGATCAGTTATCCTTGTTTCCGATCGATCATCGTGCCGGATGCCTTCGCCACGAAACGGGAACCTGCCTCGGCCCTTGCATCGGAGCAACGAGTCGCCGCGAATACGACTCTCAGGTCAACGCCGCGCAAAGCTTTCTCGATGGCTTCAATGATGAGCCACTCGTAGCGGCGACCGAGGCGATGCAATCGGCATCGCAGAATCGACAATACGAACTCGCGGCCAGGCGATTGAGCGATTCGAAAGCGCTCGAGTATCTCTATCGCAAACTGTCCTACCTTGCGGAAGTTCGCCGACGATACCGATTTGTCTACTCGGTTCGCGGTTTTGACCATTGCCACACTTGGTACCTCATCCACGCGGGCGAGGTGACCGATGCGATCATCGCACCGCGATGTCAACAGTCTTTGGGGCAGGCCAAAAAACATCTACGGCAGTGGGATCTGCAAACTCGCGGCAGCATGGAAACCAGCACCGGTCGACACTCGCACACTTTGAACCTCGTCGCCTCTTGGTTCCGAAAGAACCGCGACGAGTTGCACCATACCTTTGCGGCCAAGGAAGCCGCTCGAAGGTTCAGGTCGGACGATCCTACGACGGGCTCAATTCGGCAGCCGCCCCGTCTCGACGACTGGGAAATCGCTGGTTAACCCCTCGATCATGAAATTCACGAGATCCCGCTTTTCCTGATCGGTCAATTGAAGCGGTTTCATTTTGTCGCTGAGCCACGGATTTTTGTGGCCGCCGATGTTGTACCATTCGACGACTTCTTCGAGAGTCGCTTGACTACCGTCATGCATGTAAGGCGGCGATAGGGCGATGTTGCGAAGTGTGGGCGTCTTGAATGCGCCGCGATCTTTGTCCAGCTTGGTAACTTCATAGCGGCCTAAGTCCGGGGTAGAAACCTCCATGCCCACGCCGAGATTGTGATACTGCTCATCCGAAAAATTGGCACCGGTGTGACAAAGCGTGCAGCTGGCTTTTCCAGAAAACAAAGCCATTCCCCGGGCCGCCGAATCGCTCATCGGATTCTTTTCCGCGGCGACTTTTAGGTCGTTGTACTGCTCGAACAGCTCGGGATCATCCTCGCGAAGCGCGTCGAGATCCTCGAGGTCCACCGCGAAAGCCTTTTCGAAATTGACCAAGTCCACTCGGTAATCGTACGGCGTTGGTGACGTCACCAACACTCGCTCGAAAGTTGCCAAAGCCTTGCCCACGTTGGCGATGGTCACCCCGTCCGGAAAAATTGCATCGAATTGCTGCCGATAGCCGGCGATTTCAGAAAGGACCGCCGTGCACGCTTCGTGCGTGTTGCCCATTTCGATCGCATTGGCGATCGGCCCCACGGCCTGATCTTCGAGCGACATGGCCCGGCCGTCCCAGAACTGCTCTCTGCTCAGGATTCGGTTGTAGCTGACCGGTGAATTACGTCCTCCCTCCTGCCCACCGACGCCGACGCCAAAACGAGTCGTCGCTCCGTAACCCTGCTGTGGGTGGTGACAAGAAGCACAGCTGATCGTCGCGTCGGAAGAAAGTCGTGGATCGAAATAAAGCTGACGCCCTAACTCAACCTTGGCACGCGTGATCGGGTTGTCCTCTGGGATGTAAATATTGGCGGCTCCCGCGCTCAGCCCCTTGGGCAGTTCCACATCGAGCGCGACATGATTGGCGGGGTTCGATAGCCAAACCTCGATGTCTTTGCGTTCCAAGGGGCCACTCCCCGGAATTCCGGAAGTGAGGCTTGGGTCGCCCAAAACAACCTTGCCCAAGCCCTCGCCGGGATTCGAGGCCGAGGCGACCGGGGGACAGGCAATCCCGGTCACGAGGCCCAATGCGACTGATAAAGTGGTCGAAAATCCAAAACCGAATCTCATCGTGTAACTTCTCCGGAAGGCAATCCAAGTCGGCCAACGCGAAAAGTATAAACCAATCGTCGAGCCAGAAGCGTTAACGCACCGCGAATCTTCATCGAGCGCATGAATATCATCATTCGACCCGTCCGACAAAACGATCTGCCCAACGTCGTGACACTGTTGAACCGCGAGATTGTTCACGCAACCACCATTTTTCGGCTCGTTCCGTTCGATGACGTTGCCACCCAGAGGTGGTGGAACGCCCACGGCGAAGGTCGGTTTCAGGCCGTCGTTGCCGAGGCGGATACGGGTGAATTCGCCGGTTGGGCCGCGCTTTCTCCTCACTCGGCCTACGAAGCGTATGACCGCACGGCCGAATTGTCCGTTTGGGTGGAAGCTCGCCTTCGCGGCCGTGGGGTCGGAAAGCAACTGGTCGACACGCTGCAACGGGCTTGCCCGAAACGGTCGATCCGAACGCTCATTTCAAGAATTGAGGCCACGAACGTTTCGAGCATTGGGCTGCATCGATCGTGCGGATTCATCGAGGCCGGAACCCTTCGTGACGTCGGTGAAAAATTCGGCAAGTCACTCGATGTCGTCCTGATGCAGTGGTTCGCGCCTCACGACGCCCGGACCTAAACCACAGTCCTCGGACGGTGCTCTCCGTGCAACTATCGACGCAGGTCGAGGCAGATGACTCTCCGACTGCCACGAACGTAGAGTCGGCCGTCACTGATGATTGGCGCGGCCCAGTAGGGACGACCGAGACCAAAGTTGACGCCGCCTTCCCCGATGGGAAGCGATTCCAAGTCGAGACTTCCGACCACGTCCAGCTCGCTAGGATCGGTTTTGATCAATTGAAGCAATCCCGATTCATCGAGCACGATGAAGTGGTCACCGACCTTCATCAGGCTGCAACGCGATCGGCGTGAATCGGACCAAGTGACGCGGCCCGTGGCGAGCTCGATACAACGCAAATCGCTGTCCGGTTCATTCCTTCCGCTGCTTCCAAACAACCACTGGTCATGCACGACCGGTGTGGCCCAGTGCGCTCGAAAGGATTGTTCCCGCCGTGAATCCGGGTCTTTCCAAACCACACGGCTACCGTCGCGAGTTACCTCGAGCAACACCGATCCAATTTCGTAGCATTCACTCAGAAAGACTAGGTTGCCGATCACGACGGGTACCATCGCGTTGACGCTTTCGAGAGACTTTGCCCGGAATGGATAGGTCCAGAGCAGCCGACCCGTCTGAACGTCGGCAGCCAATAGACCGCTGCGGGCCAGAAGCAGCACGAGGGTGGAACCGTCCACTTCAATCAATCTCGGGCTACTGTAACTCGCCAAGTCATCGCCGACTCGCCAGCGCTCCTTGCCAGTTGACCGATCAAACGCGACCAACGCGGTGCCGTTTGGTGAGACACGGTCGAGCATTCCCGGTGGGATCGCGCGATCTCGGCTCGGGCTGCCGCCGATCATCGCGATGACCAAATCATCATGAATCAGCGCTGAGCTGCCGACACCAAAAAAATTCTGAATCACGCCGAAATCAGCGTTCGTATCACGCGCCCATTTGAGCCGTCCGTCCTCGACCGAGCGGCAGGTCAAACGCCCCGCAACGCCAAACGTGACCACATCGTCACCATCGACGGCCGGCGTGTCTCGCGGGCCGTTGTTGTAGCCGTACAGGTCGCTGTAGCTCACCTCTTGGTCGTGATGCCAAAGCGGATTGCCTGAGTCAGCGGCCAGCACACGAAGCCGTTCATCGTCACCAACCCGCTCGTGTTGGAAATATCGATTTCCCGCCACGGCGCCGATTCCGTAGCTTGTACCCACCTCCGTTGACC
>JBGTCJ010000263.1:0-3370 GCA_041748895.1 Pirellulaceae bacterium | reverse complement strand
GGATGAACACCAGCATGATCAGGGGGAACCAATAGTTGAGTTGATCGAGCGTCGCGAGATTCTGATTGAAGAACTCGTACGGCCAAAACGCCGCAAGAGATGTCAAGAAAACGAATATGCAAAGGAACACATAACCCGTCGGGTTACTGAAATAGCCGACAAAATTCCTCTTCATCACCGCAAATGCGGCACGTTTTGATGTCAGCAAAACGCCAACGATCACCATCAAGACAATGACAAAGATGAAATTCAGCAACAACAGGTTGGCGATCGCCGAACTGATGGCGGGAAGATTCATGGGGAAAGGTCAGCAGTGGGGGAAAGGGTTACGTCGACAAAGTTCTTCGACCGATAGATCGTTTCGCGGCACCGCGAACCGACTCACATCGGTCGATGCGAAAACCGATCCTCGACGAAGCGGTCGATACCAAAAAATTCGCCAAACGCTGGCGGATCGATTCAAGGGACATAGCCCTAAACCGTCACGCCCCGCGTAAGCGTATGGAATGCATCATCCAAGTCATTGCCGCGCTCGCGCAGCCCAGCGACCGATCCGTCGTAAACAAGCCGGCCTTCGTTGATCATCACCACTCGGTCAGCCATCGCTTCGACCTCCTGCAAGATGTGAGTGCTCAACAGGATCGTCTTGGTCTCGCTCAACCGCCTCAACGTCTCTCGAACGCCACGGATCTGATTCGGGTCAAGTCCCGCGGTCGGTTCGTCCATGATCAATACATCGGGCTCGTGCAATAATGCCTGCGCCATACCCACCCGCTGTTTGAATCCTTTCGACAGCTTGCTCGTCGGTTTGAACATCACGGTCGACAGGTCGCAAATCTCAACGACCGCTTCGATCCGCTGTTTCTTGTATGCGGAACTCAACCCCCGAGCCTCCGCGAAAAAATCGAGCATCGAAGCCGGTGTCATGTCGGGATACAGCGGCCCATTCTCGGGCAGATAACCGAGCCGTTTGCTCCCCTCGATCCGGTCCTGCATCATGTCGTGTCCGGCGATCCTAGCGGAACCGCCGCTGGGCGCGATGTAGCCCGTGAGCATCTTCATCGTCGTGCTCTTGCCAGCCCCATTGGGCCCCAAAAACGCAACCAATTCACCTTCGCCCACCGAAAATGTGACGTCCCTCGCCGCCGCGAAAGGACCATAAAATTTGCTAAGACCGATCGCTTCGATCATCGGTCTTGGCTGACTGCCGGAGGTCCCACCGGCCGCAGTCTGTTGTTCGCTCATGAGTCGCTTGAGTTCGAAAAGGAAGATCCACCAATTGGGGAGAGCGCGATACTATATCCGCTTGCCGGGATTGCTCAAAGCCGGGCAGGTACCGCCGAAGACTCGGCCAATCTGCCGTTAGGGAAACAGCCTGCCGCTCTTCTCCCTTACCCGTTGGGTGCCTACGCCCGATGAAAATGGTTGGTTCATCGACTACCACGCGTGTCGCCCAAAATCCTCGCGTCCGAACGCCTCCCGTCGCCGCCGGGCTGGTATCAAAGCGGGGGCATTCACGATGACGGACCAGCAGCTGCCCCCCGGAAAACCGTCACGGCCGTCAAAGTCGCGTCGCTCTCGTCCCCAAAACCGCGGCCATACGCCGATCGGATGCAGCCGCAGACTGGATCGGGACTACTGTTTCTGGTGTGGGGACGACACGGACGACGCGAGCTTGCAACACGATGAATACCTAACCGTCCCCCCGTGCGAGGCGGGGTCAGCTCCTTGGAGTTGGCCTCGCCTTTTTTCGTGGCTATCCCGCGGCCTTGCGTTCCTCCGCGGAGTTGAGCTTGTTGTAGAGCGTCTTCAAGCTCACACCCAATTCCTCAGCCGCCGCCGGTTTGTTCCCATCATGTCGCTTCAGAGCGCGCTCGATGGCCGTCATTTCCATCTCGCGGAGACTCATCGGCTCTTGGTCGCGAAGCTCCTTTCGCAACTGCCGCTGACCAAACTGAGTTGGCAGATGCTCGGCTCGGATCGGTAGCCGGTCGCAGAGGATCGCGGCGTGCTCGAGCACATTCGCCAGTTCGCGGACATTTCCGGGCCAGACGTGCGATCGAAGTAGCGACAGCGTTTCTGGATCGAATAAAGCGCTCCCCGGTGCGGCGTCTTTGCGGTGACGCCTAAGCAGATGCGACGCCAACGGTTCGATGTCGCTGATCCGTTCGCGAAGCGGAGGAATGGGAATTTCGAAGGTATTGATTCGAAACATCAAATCTTCTCGAAACAGTCCCTTCTCCACCATTTCCTCCAAGTTTCGGTGCGTGGCACAAACGATGCGCACGTTGACATGGACGGTTTGGTTATCACCGACGCGGCGAATGTCACCCGTTTCAAGCACACGCAACAATTTGGCCTGCATTGCCAGTGGCAACTCGCCAATCTCATCGAGAAATACCGTCCCGCCGTCGGCAACTTCGAACAACCCGGTGCGAGCCGCGTCGGCACCAGTGAACGCACCTCGGCAATGCCCAAACAGTTCGCTCTCGATCAAATTCTCGGGCAATGCACCACAGTTGATCGCGACGTACGGCTGCTCGGATCGCAGGCTCTGCTCGTGAACGGCCTTCGCAACCAGCTCTTTCCCACAACCCGTCTCGCCGCGGATGAGCACGCTACTATCCGTCGGTGCGACTCGCGTGATCAGCCGCCGAACGGCGTGCATCGCGGGCGCGTCGCCGATCAATTGACTGTCGCCCTCGGCACGACGAACTCGATGTTGAAGCGCCGCCAACTGCTTGCGATTATTCCTCCGCTCGGCGACTCGGCCCAAAAGCATGGCAATGTCCGCCAACCGACTCGGCTTCGTGAGGTAATCGAAAACCTGGTGTTTGACCGCTGCGATCGCTGTCTCTTGGCTTGGCCGTCCGGTCATCACGATCGCTTCGATGTCCGGATAGAGCGATTTGGCCTTCTCGATCACCTCGAGTCCCGACATTCCCGGCATCTGCAGATCGACCAACAGGCAATCAAAGGGCTCCTTCTCCAGTGCTGCGACGGCCGTCAATCCGTCGGGGCAAACCGTGACCGAGTAACCCATCCGTGGCAGCTCGCTCCGCATCAACTCCTGCAAATTGACCTCGTCGTCCGCGAAAAGGATGTGCATTTGGGCTGGCTCAGGCTGCTTGGAGCGACTCATAAGCGGTCTCACTAACGGCGGATTGAAGGGAATCGTTTCGTTGTTCGTTTAGAACGCCTGAACCGGTCACGGGGACATCGAATTGCAGCCGTGACCCGCGCCCGGGGCCGTCGCTATGGGCGGTCAGATTGCCCCCGTGTTGAGAGACAATGCGGTGCGTGATGCTCAGCCCCAAACCGGTACCCGACCCGTCGCGGCGCCGCGTGAAAAACGGTTCGAACAGGTGCT
>JBGTCJ010000262.1:0-4210 GCA_041748895.1 Pirellulaceae bacterium | reverse complement strand
ACATGAAACCACCATCGATGGTCGCCGGGATGATCTGCCATCAAAAGTGCCGAAAGAACCAGCTCGACCGCGGGGGAATCGGTCAGTGGATTGCCTCCCTCTTGGCTGACATCGACTTGCCGTTGCCGGAGCAAATGAATCAATCCCGCGACGGTTCGGTTGGTTCGCGTGAGCACGCCCACCGATTTCGTCGGAAACTCGACCGCCAGTGAGGCAATTCGATCGGCCACGAAAAGGAGATGGCCAAGTCGCTTCTCGCCCTCACCAGCGGAATCCGCGCCGCTCGTCTCGATACAAACATAACCCGGCATCGGACCCTTGGCCGAACGATGCTCGGGGAATGCGGTGGCGAATCGAGCGATCGCATCGGCCTCGTAGGCCTCCCTTGAAGCCGGATCCGCATCGGGGCCGTTAGCCGTCCCCAGCGCCGGATGATTCATCAGCCCGCGAAAGAGTCGATTGACCGTTTGCATCAGAATCGGGCTGCTACGGTAGCTTTCATTTTGCTCCACCTGCTCAATACCCGGTACCTGATTCGACACGGCATCGAAGATCGCCGCGACGCCGCCGCGCCAGCCATAAATCGCTTGTTTGGTATCCCCAACACAGAAGAACGACCCTTTGTCACTCCGACGAACCGCTCGAAGCGCAAAGGGCTTGATCACGTGCCACTGAGCCGGTGATGTGTCCTGAAATTCATCCAAAAGGACGTGATCCATCGCGCCGTCCATACGAAAGCCCACGCGGTCGAGCGATTCGTTCGAAAACATAGTCGCCAACCGGTATGTCACGTCGGCGAAAGACAGCACTCGCAGCGAGTGTTTCGTCTGGGCCATCAGTGAATCGTAATGCGCGATCACCCGACCGGTTGCTTCGGTCTGGGCGCGAAGCAGACCGAGATGGCGCGATTGACAGGCCGCGGCGATCACTCGCAACGCGGAAACGATGTCGGGTGGAACCGCCTTTCTCGAATGCGTGAATGACTCCCCCGCGGCCGATTCAAATGCCCTCAAAACCAAGCTTTTTTCGGCCAGATCGTCCCAATCGCTCGAATCGACCAAATCGGCGATGCCTTGCAACGACCGGTTGGTCGTCTTGTGCCCCGCATCGGCCGTTCGCAGCAACGCGACGGCTTCGAGCAGTTGTGGCTCCTGGGGGCCCGCGGGTACGTCCAGATCAGTCCAGACTTCGGGCGGGCAACCTCGCGCCACTTCGTAGCCATCGTTGATGATGTTCAGGATCTCCAGGCGCACCGACCGTTTCGTGTCTCCCTTGGCAAGCATCGCCAGCAACGACATCAGCTCACTGGTCTCGATTGAGCCGAGCAGGGTGTCGATCACCCTTTCACGAAGCCAAGCGTCTTCGACTTCATCGGCGAGTCGCCAGCCCGGAGGGACACCAATTTCATATCCTAGCGCGCGTGCCAACTGGGCGAAGAAGCTGTCGATCGTCAAGACCTTCAACCGATGCATCTCGCGGAGCAATTGGTGCGACAGTGCCAGGCAGTCGTTGCGTGAGAGCGAGTCCACGCCGGTTTGCCTGGCGAGCGCTTGCAACGCCGAGTCCTCCTCGGAGGTCGCGGCCTGAGCGAGCGTGATTAGGACTCGGCTGAGGATTTCACCGGCGGCCTTGCGAGTGAAGGTGGTTGCCAGAATCGTCTCAGGCGCCCCGCCGGCGAGCAGAATCCGAAGCAAGCGCCCGGTCAATTGATACGTCTTGCCGGTTCCGGCCGATGCGCGAATCAGCAGAGGACGTGTGTTCATGGGAGAGCTCCCGACTCGTCGCCTTCACCCTCCATGATCGCATCCAACAGAGTCTGAGCCGACCCGGTTTGCAGAATCATGCTGTAGTCGTCATAGACCACGGGCTGCGTGGTCGCCTCGAAACGCCCCGACCAAATCTGACGGATGCAATCGATGATGGTTCGCTCGGCCTGAGCGAATTCGAATTCGGTGAAGTCGGCGGCGTTGATCCGCGTTTCTGACGCTTTCTCACCGATGTTGAAGTAACCCAACTCGACGGTGTCGACGCGAACGTCCGACCCGAGTAGGAATGGAATCATCAAACGATAGAGTGGCAATTGAAGGTCAATCCACTGCGGCGCGCCATCGGCATCGCGCGCGATGTGTTTCTTCCGTGGCGGATGGCCATGCGTTTTGTAGTCGAGGATTGCCCATCGCCCGTCTTCGTGACGGTCGATTCGATCGAAGCGTCCACGGACCGTCATCCGTTTGCCGTCGACCTCGATCCCCGCGCCCTGTCGCTCACCAATGGGTGCTTCGACGCGATCGATGATCCACCCGTCGGCACGTCGTCGGCTTTGGACGGCCGCGACGTGCGCCATCCGCTTTCGGGCCAGTTCGATCTGCAACCTTACGGAGGCCGTCGGCGTTGTGCCGAAGTACTCGTGGCCCCACGTATCGAGGTGATCCATCAGTGCCGATTCGATGCGGGCAGCATCACGCTCGTGCTTGGCCTCACTCTGTCCGAATCGGTCGAGCGCGTTGTGGACGAGGTCGCCAAACTGGTTGGCCTGCAACTCGCGCGAGGAATCGTCGAGCGGGCGAAGTTTAAGGACATGCGAAAGGTAGAAACGGTAGGGACAATCGAGGTAGGCCTTGAACGAGGTCACGCTCATGGCGGTGATCACCTTGGTCCAATCCATCGCGTTGACATCGCCCATGGCCGGTATCGGTAGACGCGTTCTGGCAACGACGGGGCTCCATCGTTGAGATCTTTCCGGCTGACTCGGTGGACTTCCGCTCGCTGACTCGGGTTCGGGAGCGAGCAATCGAACCAACCGGCGCGCTGAATCGATCGGCTCGGCGGCCGCGAGCAATCGACTCGGCGGCGTCGGCGAACCGTCGACCGACGTGCTGCCGACGATGAACGAAATCGGCTCGCGACAACCGAGCATCAACTGCATGGCGTAGGTGTCTCGCGCCAGTCGCCGCTGATTGTCATTGACCTGCAATCGGGTTCGCAGACTTCCCGGCAGAAAGGGATCCGCCGTGATCGACTCGGGCACGAAGGGCTGATTCAAACCAACGACCACCATCGCTGCGGCGTCGTCAAGAGCCAAGTCAAGCCACCCGGCGATCTCGACCAAGTTGCGGCGCGGTGGGTCGGCGACTCGGAACTCACTCAAACGATCGGTAAACATCTCGACGGCCGAAAATGCCGAAAGCGGCACATCGAATAGGCTGTCGGGTTCGGGAAGCATCGTGTCGCCCGAACGCTCCCACTGCTGAATCCGCATCAGGAACCCCAGAGCCAATTCGGTCGCTCTGCGCGAACGTTGCGAGGCCAGGGAATCGAAGGCGACTGGCTCTCGGTCCTCAGGTCGAGCGACCACAGGCTGAGTGCCTTGCGGATAAATCAGCGAGAGCCACCCATGTAGACGTCCACTCCAGTCGCCAAGCGTGCGCGTGGGGCCTCGCAGATCTCGCAGCGAGCCTTGGATCAAGTCGCGGACGAGAATCGATGCCGGATAGACTTCTTCGGCTCGCGGGGCCAGATCGAATTCGATCAGCGTCGGATAGTGTTCGGTCAGCATCTGATCGAGCTCGATCAACCATCGCCCGCTGGAGTAGGCATGCGAAAGGAGGTCGCTTTTCAACTGATCTTCAACGAATCGATAAACGTCGGCATGCCGGACCAAGGCGGCAAGCGTTTGCCAGGTGCCGCGGGCCAGATGGGCCGAAAGCAATTCGAGCAGGCGACCGATGGGCGTCTGATCGACGGTCCATCCGAGCTCTCGATGCGTTTGCACCGCACGTTGCCGAGTCTCAAACTCCACCGGCGGCACCAACGATTCGTCGGTCACACCGATCGTGACCGTTTCGGCAGGGAAAGCATCGAGCAGATCGACCACCCGCTCCGCCGCCAATGAAGCCTGTTCGATCGGGTCGCCGGCGCGCAAAAACTGCGAATCGCGAACGTCAATCTTCCAACTCGCCCACCGACTCGAGATGATCGACCCGAACGCATCAAAATGGTCTCGAAGCGATGGATCCGCGGCAACGATCGCCATGACGCTAGGGTAATTTGCCAAGGTACCGCCTTGCCGTGGCTGCTCACACACGATGCGGAGCATTGACGTGAGCGATCGACTCAGGTCTGCCGTGCCAACCAGGACGATCGGTCGATCGCTCCGACATTGATTGTTCGTGATCGCATCGCCTCGCGCGGCAAATGGATCGACACGCCC
>JBGTCJ010000261.1:0-11624 GCA_041748895.1 Pirellulaceae bacterium | reverse complement strand
CTCAACTGCGTCCGGCGGATCCCAAACCGCTTAACAACCTTGGAATGACGCTCGAGGCAGCCGGTCGGGGATTCGACGCGATCGACTACTACTTCCAGGCCCACGAGCTCGATCCGACCAACCCCCAGTATCTCGGCAATTTGGTCCGCGCCCGAATGCGACTCGGTGATCATGACGAATCGCTGATCGCGCAGTTGAAACAATTGCTTTTTGTCGAGCATCGTCCGGATTGGATCCAGTGGATCAACGACCAACTGGCGATTCACCTGAATCCCTACTTGGATCGCGGGCCCGCGCCACCGGACCTAGGCGGCGGTCGAGGCGAATCGAACTCGCCCTCCAGCTCAGAGGTTACGGCGCCTGATCATGACGCAGGTCCCTCCGTGCGACGGTGGGTACCGCCGGAACCCGCCGAATCGACGATGGTCGAAGTCGAGGTCGAGTCGCTTACTGCACCATAATTTCCGCCAACAACGAGGAATTTGTTTGTAGGGGATCGGTCCCGTTACTAGTATCGAACTTCGCGGTTCCGCATTGACTGGGTCGATGCTCTCATCTTTCGGTGCATTTCCTTTCGTCTGGTGGTCTCTTCGATGCGACGATTTTGCTTGCTCGCACTGCTGGTCTTTTCGAGCTCGACCTGCCAGAGCGTCAGTGCGGCGCTAGTAACCTACACGACCGCCTCGGAGTTTTTTGGTGCCGTCGACAATGCCGGGTTCGTGACGGTAGCCGTTGACTTTGACGGGGAACCTGATGACACCGAAATCTTGAGTGGTTCGCTGTTTGGCGGGATCACGTTTGTTGATGCCTCCACACCGGCCTACCCGCTGCTCATTCGTGACGGATCCGGTCTGATTCCGCCCATGCAGGCGATCAGCGGACTTAACTTTCTAGGCAGCGATGTGCTCGGTCTCTTCAGTGACAGTCTCGCGCTGGAATTGGCATTCGAAGCTCCCGTCAATGCCTTCGGGTTCTGGGTTTTATCACCTGATCCGCTCTTCGAAGGCGATGTCGTGCTGTCCCTGGGTTCCGACAGTGTCGGGTTGGTTCAAAGTGCGAACGCGGACGATGACCTACTCAGTGGGGGAAGCACCTACGGCTATTTTCTGGGCTTGAGCGATTTCAGCCAACCCTTCTCGAGTGTTTCGATCACTTCCAGCGGTTTCTTTGGAATTGCGTTCGGCCTGGACAATATGACCTACACCGCCGTGCCCGAGCCGAATGCATGGCTATCTCTGGCTGTCTTCTTCGTTGCGTTAGGCATCGCTCGCGGGTTGGCACCAAGAAAACGCGACAGTTACGGACTCACGTAGGCATCGACGTTGCAATTCAGACTTCGGCGATGCGAGCAGCCGGTTTTGCCGCACGACTGATGGCACGCTGAACCCCCGATGGACCGGGAGGCTCGAACCGGTCGACGTCCGGCTATACTGGCGTCGCACGCCCCGACCTCTCCTACCGCTAGCCCACCGCGCCGAATCGTGTACTGGCTCTCCGAAGTTTGCGTTCGCCGCCCTGTCTTCGCGCTGATGCTGATCACGGCGTTTGTGGTTGCCGGGGCGATCGCCTTTCCGCAGCTGGGCGTCGATCGATTTCCCAACATCGATTTGCCTCAAATCTTCGTGCGAACGAACTACCCCGGGGCCGCGGGTGCGGAGGTCGAATCGGAGGTCACCGCAATCATCGAGGATGCCGTGGCGACAGTGGCTGGGATCGATGAGCTGCGTTCGATTTCCTCCGATGGCCAGTCGTTTGTGATGGTCACGTTTCGCCTCGAGCGCGAGGTCGATGCGGCCATGCAAGACGTTCGGGACGCCGTCGCCGCGGTCGTCGGTCGATTGCCTCGGGGGATCGACCCGCCGACGGTCCAAAAGCGTGATCTCGATTCGTCGCCGATTCTGACGCTCAGCGTCTCCGGCCCTCGTTCGGCTCGCGAGCTGTACGTGTTGGCAGACCAATACGTCAAGAACGTGATCGAATCGGCGCCTGGCGTTGGCCAGGTTCTGATTGCTGGCGCTGCCGATCGCGCCGTCCAAATCAATGTCAGTGCCGACCGTCTGGCGGCCCACGAACTCTCGATCCTCGAGGTTCGTGATGCGGTCCAGCGACAGAACACGGAAATCCCCGCCGGTCGAATGGACCAGGGGCTTCGGGAGCGGATTGTTCGAACACAGGGAAGATTCGAAGAGGCAAAGCATTTTGAAGAGCTGGTCGTGACCAGCATCGAGGGCGTGCCCGTGCGATTGAGCGATTTGGCCGAGGTTCTCGACGCGACAAAGGAGCCGCGAACGCTTGCTCGGCTCAATGGACAGCCCGCCGTGGTGCTGCAGGTTCAGCGGCAATCGGGTGAGAACACGGTCGCGGTAATCGATGCGATCAAGCAATCGCTGCCGCGTTCGTCCGCGCTGTTGCCCGATGACGTTTCGGTGGAGATCGTTCAGGACCAATCGCGTTACATCGTTGCGGCGTTGCACGAGATCGAGAAGCACCTCATTTCGGGTAGTATCCTCGCCTGCATCACGGTGCTGCTCTTCATGCGTTCGTGGCGGTCGACGGTCATTGCGGCGGTGGCGATCCCGACGTCGATCATCGCGACTTTTGCATTCATGCGATGGTTCGGCTTCACGCTCAACAATGTGACCATGCTCGCGTTGGTGTTGATGGTCGGCGTCGTCATCGACGACGCAATCGTGGTGTTGGAGAACGTGTTTCACTGCGTGGAAGAAAAAGGCATGTCGCCTTTCGCGGCCGCCATTGAAGGGACGCGAGAGATCGGGCCGGCGGTGTTTGCAACCACCATTTCGCTCGTGATCGTCTTCCTTCCTGTCTCCTTTTTATCCAGCGTGACAGGCAGGATGCTGTTTCAATTTGGCGTGACGGCGACGATAGCGATTTTGGTGTCGATGGTCGTCAGTTTTTCCTTGACGCCGATGATGTGCAGCAAGATGCTTCGCAAAGCCATGCCATCTGAGAAAGGTGTGACCTCTCGGGGCGGCCTTTACGCAGTGGTCGAGTCGGCTTACCTCTGGTTACTTGCCGCTGCGCTCCGATTCCGCTGGGGCGTCCTCGTCCTGATCATTGCCGTGATCGCGTCAAATATTCCGCTTCAGGCGTGGGTCCAACGCGATTATGTACCGCTGAATGTCGACGAATCGGAATTTGAGGTGAATGTCGAGGCGCCGAAGGGGGCCAGCCTGCTGTCGATGAACGACACGATCGAACAGGTGGAGCGGGCGTTGATGAACGTCGAAGGCGTGAACACCGTGGTGACGACCGTCGGTTCCCGCGGTTTCGGTGATGTCAACCGTGCCGGATTCTACGTTCGATTGCAGGACAGCGACGAGCGAACGTTTTCGCTCGGCCGACTATTCAGCGGCTTGTTGGCCGGTGACCCTGGCGCCGCCTTTCGAGGCAATTTCTCTCAACGCGATAAGATGGCCGAGATACGTTCGAAGCTTCGTGAGATGGGTGACCTCACGATCGGTGTTCGCAACCTAACGTCGCTCCGCCAGGGGGCAAACGTCGATATCGACTTTGCGATCACGGGCGCCGATTTCAAGTTGCTGCAGGACTTCAGCGACCAACTGCTCGAACGTGCCAAAAAGATTCCTGGCTTTGTCGATGTCGTGTCGACCCTGCAAATTGACAACCCCGAGTTGCTCACCAGCATCGACCGAGAGCGGGCCGCGTCGCTCGGCGTGGACGTGACGGAGATTGCCGACACCCTTCGCGTCGCCGTGGGGGGTGACGATCGGGTATCGCGTTACCGAGACGCCAAAGTCGATGACGCCTACGACGTCGAGGTCCGCTTGGTCGGTATCGACCGCGGTGATGTCCCCTCGATATCTCAGCTCTACGTCCGCACGGGGGTCAATCGGCCCGATGGAACCAGGGCGCTGACGCGGCTCGATAATCTGGTCGATTTCAGCTACAGCCGCGACGCGTCGCGAATCGACCGATTGGCGCGACAACGAATGGTGGCTGTGAGAGGCAATGTCGGCAACGGATACGGTCTGACCGACCGGATCGCCGCGCTGCGGGAGGCGGCCGATGAGATCGGAGTTCCCGATGGGCTCGATATCCAGGTACTCGGTGGCGGTCGCGAACTCGATCGGACGCTGCTCGATTTTCGCTGGACGTTTGTGATGTCGTTCGTGTTCATGTACATCGTTCTGGCGGCCCAGTACGAACACCTGGTCTACCCGATCATCATCTTGCTTTCGTTGCCGCTGGCCGTGCCGTTTGGCCTACTGAGCCTTTACTGGGGTGGCGAAACCTTGAATCTCTATTCGGCCATGGGGATGCTGGTGCTGTTCGGTGTTGTGAAAAAAGCAGCGATCCTGCAAGTCGACCACACCAACGCCCTGCGCCGTGGCGGAATGGAGCGTCACGATGCGCTGATGCGAGCCAACCGTGACCGGTTGCGGCCGATCTTGATGACAACGATGTCGTTTGTCGCGGGGCTACTGCCGCTGCTGATCGCGACCGGCCCCGGGGCGGAAGAGCGTCGTTCGATCGCTGTGCTGGCGGTCGGTGGTCAAACGTTGTCGCTGGTGTTGACGCTGGTCGCGATACCCGTTCTCTACACGTTTTTCGACGACCTCACGCAGCTGGTTTGGAAACCTCGTCAGGATCCGAGCCAGCTGTGATGCCGGTGTGTCGAGCGGTCGTTCACCGGGAATCCAAAAGAGCCGATGATGAAGATCCTGTTGAGCAACGACGACGGCGTTTATTCGCCCGGCCTCGCCGCGCTGGAACAACAGCTTAGGCACCTCGGGGATGTTTTCGTCGCCGCGCCTGCGACCGAGCAGAGCGGCGTCGGGCATTCGATCACGTACTTGACCCCGCTGCTGTGCAAGTCGATCCGTCGTGAAGGACGCCACTGGGCATGGGCTGTCGAAGGTTCCCCGGCCGATTGCGTCAAACTGGCGATCGTCGAGCTGTGCCCTTGGACGCCCGATTTGGTCGTCAGCGGAATCAATAACGGCCTCAACGCGGGGATCAACGTACTCTACAGCGGTACCGTGGCCGCCGCGATCGAGGGCGCGTTTTTCGGAATCACCAGCATCGCCGTTTCGATGGAATATGCCGAGGATCCCGACGTTCAAGCCGCCGCCGTCGTCGCCCGAAACGTAGTCGACGGGATCGTCAATCATCAAAAAGCCGCGGGTCGGCTCTTCAACGTCAACATCCCGACAAAGGCGACTCAGCACCCGACTGACGTCAAGGTCGTGCCCATGGGCTTGGCCCAATACGGCCGCAAATACGAGAAGCGTTCTGACCCCGGGGGAAGAGACTACTACTGGGCAATGTGGAGTGAACCTCCCGAGCCAGTCGCCCAGGAAAGCGACCTGACCGAACTCAAAGCAGGGAACGTGACCGTTACCCCGCTCGACTTCGACCTTACACGCCACGATCGAATCGAAGAAATGCGGCGCTGGAACCTCAAGGGATAATCCGGTCTCATCTGTTCAGCACTTGTCCGGTCCGCGCGGAATCTCGCCACGCGTCTGCCCACGCCGGCGAATATCCGCTGATCAGCGAATGGCATACACCGCATCGTAGCTGCGGATGTACAGCGTGCCACCGGCAATGATCGGGGACGCGGTAATCGGTTCGCCGAGATCATTCGAAGACACGATCTGGAAATCCCGACCCGCTTTGACCACTGTGCAGACCCCGTTCTTGTCACAAAAGTAAATGTGACCATCTGCGTAGAGAGGACTGACTCGGTGCTGGACTGACGTCGTTCGTTCGAAGTAAATCTCCTTCCCCGTCGGCAGGTCGAGGCACTGCAGCTTTCCATCTTTGTGCAACAGATAGACGAGTCCATCGACAACCAACGGAATCGAGACATCGGGCGTTTGCTCAATGCTCCATCGGACCGCAGGATCCGATCCCGTTACCGTTCCCGTTAAAGCTTCATCGACTTTGACCGCTACCGTCGGCCCCGATTTAGCGGTCGGGATGATGATCCACCCGTCGCCAACGGCCGGAGATGAGACGAAGCGGAACGTTGGGTCGTGGGGTTTGGGGTTCAATTTCGAAGGCCCGTTGAGTTCCGCGACCCTCCAAAGTTCCTCTCCGGTTTCGAGTGAGTGTCCCGTCGTGCAGTCGGCACCATGGGCGACCAAGAAACGCTGACCGCCGTGCGAGTAAATGAACGGCGACGCGTAGGAGTGCTTGCACTCAAAATCGGCGTCCGTCACTCGGTCGACTTCCCAAACCGTTTCACCCGTCCGCTTTTCGAGCTTGATCACTTTTCCCGTTCGCGTGTCGTCATCGCGCCGCATCACTCCGTGGATCAGTTGAAGGTAGAGGTGATCGCCATCCAATGCCGGGGTCGATGTCATTCCAAACTGGATATCGATTTTGCCAAAGCGATCGTTGGTGTCGAACTTCCAAACCTCGGTGCCCTCAAAGTCGTAGCAGCCCAAAACACCGTTTGAAAAGAAGACCCAAACGTGCGTTCCGTCCGTCGATGGACTCGCGGAGGCCGAATTCCCCTCTCCGGCGCGAGCGTTGATGTTGCCGCTCGTCACCTTCTTGCTCCACAACTCCTTACCCGAATCGGTGTCGAGGCAAATGAGCAACAGATCGTCTCCGTCCGCAGACGTCACAAACATTCGGTCTTCCCACACGACCGGGGTGGCACCACCCTGCCCGGGCATCGGCGTCCGCCAGAGAACATTTTCCGTTGCCGACCAACGGGTCGCGATTCCGGAGGCGTCCGACGTTCCGTCGTTGCGCGGCCCACGCCATTGGCTCCAGTTCTCGGCGTACGCGGATACCGAAATCAGGGCAAAGAGCATCGCTGTGAAATGCGGCATCGCGAATCGAGGAAACTTCACGGGATTCACCAAGCGGGTCGGGGGGAAGAGATGCGGGAGGTACTTCAAAGTACCCGACCATGTTACACCAATTTGAATCACCAAGAATCGTCAGTGACTTGGCTTTCTCATTCCCGCTGCCAGGAGGATCCAGCCTCCCAAAAGTGAGCCCATGAGGGGCCATGGAACCGCGACGGCGATCCCAGCAAAGAGCCCTTTCAAAATGGCCTTCCAAAGACGATCCCCGGCGATTGCCTTCTGCAGGATGGTCGTGCCGATACCGCCAACGATAAACCCGATCAAAACGATGATGGGTGTCGCGACCCCCGCGGTCATCAGGTTCGAGGAGAAGAGAAGCCAGTCCAACGCGAGAATCCAAACGCCGGTCAATGGTAGCAGTAGCGCACGATTCGGATCGATGAGCCAACGCAGCCGTCCGCTGAGCTCTCCAGGATTCGATGGTTCGGACCTATCCAATTTGCCACCCTTTTTCCCGTCAGTTCCTCGAAACCTCCTCTCTGCTGGCTTCGAAATCCATCGGGAGTAGTGCCTCCGCCAACAGAGAGGATTTCGATCAACGTGCACTGCCAGACTTCGTGCATTCGCGTGGCCAGTGCAGCGGATCCTGTGACCGAAAATCAGCCAATCGAGTTGACAGCATGTCGCATTGTGCCGTCAACCCAAAAGGATCGCTTTGACCGCAGGGTTACCAAAGTGGTCGGTTTTCAAGCGATCGTTCGCCGTTCCAGGGCCCAAAAAGACGGGTAAGCCAAACATGGCATGACGATTGCTTCTAACCGCTCAACAGTAATCCAGTTCGCCGCGTTGGCGATGGAGCATTCGCCACATTCGTGAGGAGAAAGAAATGAATTGGGATCAAATCCAGGGCAAATGGAAGCAGTTCAAAGGTCAAGCCCAGCAGCAGTGGGGAAAGCTGACCGACGATGATTTTGACGTGGTCGATGGCAAACGAGAGCAACTTGTGGGCACGATCCAACAACGATACGGCATCGCAAGAGAAGAGGCCGAAAAGCAGGTCAAGGAATTCGAAGGCTCTTGCAAGTGCTGAGTGCCGCCTGATACCCCAAAAACACCGCGACCTTTCTCGCTACGGGCAGATGGTGGATAGT
Organism: Pirellulaceae bacterium; assembly: GCA_041748895.1. GTDB lineage: Bacteria > Planctomycetota > Planctomycetia > Pirellulales > Pirellulaceae > UBA6163. Next base: position 3,664 of record JBGTCJ010000261.1, on the reverse strand, counting down.
CGCCGCCATTTCTCCTAGAGTAGACGTTTTCCATGACGCACCGGCCGTTGTCGGCCGGTGCGATTTGGATTTCGTTTCGAATCGGGAGTGCTCGGCCGATGTTCAAATCGCTATTGGGTCCGGTGCCCTTACTGCTCGCTTTCGCATGGCTGCTTGGTGATCGAGCCGCATCGGCGGAGGATTGGGCACATTGGCGTGGCCCAACGGGCAACGGTGAGTCTCTTGAGGCGTCTCCGCCAACCACTTTCTCCACTTCCCAGAACCTCCTCTGGAAAGCCACTGTACCCGGACGAAGTTCGGGGTCACCTGTCCTCTGGGGTGATCAAGTGTTTGTTGTCACTGCCGTCAACGTACCCGGCGGTCCCAGGGGCAAGCTCTCGTTTCAAACATTTTGTTTCGATCGGGCGACCGGAAAAGTGCGATGGCAAAAGACGGCCGTGGAAGCGGTCCCTCACGAGGGGACGCACGAGACCAATGGCTACGCTTCGGCGTCGCCGTGCACCGACGGCCGATACGTCTACAGTCACTTCGGGTCGCGCGGGCTTTATTGCTACACACTTGACGGCGAACTAGTTTGGCAACGCGACGACTTCGGCAAGATGACCACTCGAAATGGCTTCGGCGAGGGAAGCTCGCCGACCCTGGTTGATGATCTGATCCTTGTGCCCTGGGATCACGAAGGTCCATCATTTCTCCACGCGCTGAACAAACTAACCGGTGAGACGGTTTGGAAAACGGCGCGGGATGAGCCGACATGCTGGGCCACTCCATTGATTGTGGAGGTGGGAGAAAGCAAGCAAGTGGTCATGAATGGGCAGAATTATGCTCGCGGCTACGATCTGGAAAGCGGAAAGGAGCTTTGGCGTTGCGGCGGCCAGACCGAACGGCCGGCGGCTTCTGCGGTAGCGGGCAACGGACTCGTCTTCGTCGGCAGTGGGTTCCGAGGCGCCTTTCTGGGCGCGTTCCTACCGACAGGCCAGGGAGACATTGCGCGAACGCAGAATGTTCTTTGGACCATCAATCGAGATACCCCCGATGTCGCATCGCCTCTGCTGTCCGACGGTCGACTCTATTTTTACAAAGGCAAAACCGGCTTGTTGACATGCGTTGATGCCAGAACCGGCAAGCCACATTACATGGCGCAGCGAATACCGGGAATCAGCAGCACGTACGCGTCGCCGATCGCCGCGGGAGGTCATGTGTACCTCACCGATCGCGGCGGTACGATCACCGTGATCAAGGACTCGGAGCGGCTCGAGGTCGTCGCAAGCAACGATGTGGGTGAACCGGTCGACGCCACTCCCGCTGCGGTCAACAACCAATTGTTTGTGCGCGGCGAAGCCAGTTTGTTTTGCTTCGAGAAATAGCCGTTCCCTTCTCCTCTCGCCCCCCTCCCCCACCTTCATCAACCATCATGCCACAACGCGTCGTTCCATTGGCGACTTGCATCGCAATCTTGCTTCTCGCGCGCCTCCAACCCGCTGTAGCGGACGAAAGCGGATTTGTCCCGATGTTCAACGGACAAGACCTCGCCGGTTGGGTGCCCTGCAATATCGCACCGGAGACTTTCACCGTACGCGACGGCATGATCGTCACCACGGGCGTACCCACCGGTACGCTTCGCACCGAGCGGATGTATGAGAATTTCATCATCGAATTTGATTGGCGGCACATGACCTCCGGCGGCAACTCGGGGCTGTTCATCTGGGCCGACGGACTTCCGTCGGTCGGCGCGGCCTATCCGCGAGGCATCGAAGTCCAGATCCTCGACCCAGGGTTCGATCGCCCCGGAAAGAATGAGTGGTACAGCACTCACGGTGACTTATTTGCAGTCAACGGTGCCGCGCTAACAGTCGCCGGAAAGATATCTCCTAGCGGAAAGCGTAGCTTTCCAACCGAAGAACGCACGAAACCTTCGCCCGAGTGGAACCATTACCGATTGGTCGCCAATCACGGCGATCTTCGGTTGAGTGTCAACGGGAAGGAAGTGACCGTCGCCCAAGCCGCCTCACCACGCATGGGCTACTTGATGCTCGAAGCCGAAGGTGCCGAAACGCATTTCCGCAACCTGAAGATCAAGGAGTTGCCATCGACCAACCCGACCGTCGACGAAATTGCAAACGAGAGCGACGGATTCATTTCGCTTTTTACCGGACTCGACCTCCGCGGTTGGAAGGTGCCCGAGGGCGACAATGGCCACTGGAAGGTCGTCGGGCAAGTGATTGACTACGACGCCCAAAGCGAGGCAACCGGGGACAAGAACCTTTGGAGTGAACGAGAATTCGAAGACTTCCAGTTGATTGTGGACTGGCGAATCAAAGAAACGCCCTACGTGAACCCGCGGGTGTATCGCATCCTGCCTGATGGCAGCGAAGAACTCGGCGCCGACGGCAACCCCAAGCCGTATCCGCAGCCCGATTCGGATTCCGGTATCTACCTGCGCGGCAGTGGGAAACACCAAGTCAATATCTGGAACTGGCCCATCGGCTCGGGGGAGATGTACGGTGTTCGCCGCAATCCGAGCATGCCCGCCCATGTCCGCTCCGCTGTGACGCCGATCGTCAAGGCTGACAATCCCATCGGCAAGTGGAATCGGTTCGACATCACCGTTCGCGGCAACACCGTCTCGATCCTGCTCAACGGCCAGACGGTCATTCCCGAAGTCTCGATTCCGGATCTTCCCGAACGTGGGCCGATCGCGCTGCAGCATCATGGAGGCAAGCGAAACGGTGAGTGGAGCAGCCCGCCGTCGCTCGTCCAGTTTCGTAACCTTTTTGTTCGCGAACTGAAATGAATCCGATTTTCCTTTTCGGTAGTTCTCCGATGGCAGCGACACCCCGCGGGCGATCCTTCGCGACGCGTTGCGGCGTGGCGCGATGCCTACACGGTGCCGCCTACCTCTCGGCGATCTGCCTACTGCTCACGCCACCCGTCACTCGAGCTCAAGAGACCGCGCCCGAGCCACCGTGGATTGACCTTTCGCTCGAGCCACCGCTGATCGACACCAACCCGGGGCCGCAATACGACGACAGCGTTCGTCCCGGAAACATGATCATCGGGATGGACCGCACCCCTGGCGGGCGGATTTGGGCCGCGTGGGTAGGCAACGGCGATTCACCCAATGGATTCTTCATGCTTGCCACCAGCGATGACGATGGCAAAACGTGGTCCAAGCCTCGAGTCGTGATCGACCCAACCGACCCGCCCGATGCACCCCAGAGACGGGCACTCGTCGGTAATCTCTGGTCCGATCCGCTCGGCAGACTTTGGTGCTTCTTCGACCAAAGCCTCGGCTACTTCGACGGCCGCGCGGGTGATTGGTACATCCGCTGTGACAATCCCGATGCCGAGGATCCGAAGTGGACTTCGCCCGTTCGATTCGCCGACGGCTGCACACTCAACAAGCCCACGGTACTGACCAGTGGCGATTGGTTGTTGCCCGTTTCGCTTTGGACACGCGATCGGATCTCGCCCGCTGTGCTCAAGTCAGCGCACAAGGATCTCGACCCGATCCGGATGGCAAATGTTTTCGCGTCAACCGATCAAGGCAAGACTTGGCAGCGTCGAGGCGGTGTCGCATTTCCTGATACGAACTTCGATGAACACATGATCGTTGAGCGTCGTGATGGCACGCTGTGGATGCTCGCGCGGACGACCAAAGGGA
>JBGTCJ010000260.1:0-8058 GCA_041748895.1 Pirellulaceae bacterium | reverse complement strand
TTGCCCGGTCCCGCTTGCGGTTGACGGGAGAACGCCGCTCGAAACTCGAGCACGACGCTTTTTACTTGTCAGTCCCATCGCTCGACCTGCCGCCAACACGTTTGTCCGACAGCAGTGATCTCACCTCGGATTACAAATACGGGCGAGAAACGGGACGGCTTGATCGCGAGGACACGCGGGTGGTTGAGCTGAGTGTCGACATGCTACCCCCGTCGAGTCGGCGATTGATCGAGACCCGCTTGCCGGAAGTGTGGAAACGCCTCTCCGCAAAGTAAGGGCAACAAAAACTTGGTCACCAAAGTTCGACCCACCCTCCGCGTGGCTCGCTGGTGCTTCAGATCTTAGCGCTTCGAGATTTCCTCCCCATCACCATCGGACGATCATGCACCAGAAAATGCTCTTGTTCTCCCTTGCCGTAGCCATGGCCAGCTCGCTGACCCGTGCCCAATCGCCGTCGGAGTTGCAACCGCTGCTTGCCATCCCCAATCAGGTCGTACTCGACAACGACTTTTCGACCGCGGATCAGTTGAGGAAAGATCACTGGCGGCCCAACATGGGGACTCGTTGGACGGTTACCGATGGCGTTTTGACCGGCATTCCGTCCACGTTAGAATTCCAGGCATCTAAACCTGATCACAAAGGATTCGAGCCGCGAATCAATGTCCCGGTGACTCCAAAGCAATGCATTGCACGTTTCTCGGTCCGCTTCAGCGACGGTGGTGAAACGGCAATCGTCCCCTTTGTTGAGTTTGGCCATCACGTCGCCCGCGTCAAGTTTTCCAAAGACGGCGTCTTCTTGCTCGCCGATCACGATACGCTCAAGGTCGCCGAAACGACGCAGCTGCGATACGAACCCGGCCGATGGTATCACGCCCTGGCCGAGCTCAAGGGTGAAGAATTCGTGATTCAGTTCACCGGCGGCCCCACCCTCTATGCGAAGCATCCTTCGTATGCCTTGCCGCCCCCGAGCGGTGCCCCCGGGATGGGTATCGCGGGACCCAAGGATGGTGTCGCGGAGATCGACAATGTCACGATCTGGAGCATTCAGCCCGATGAGCAACCGACCTGGGCCGCACACCGTGAGGGTTTCCCAAAATATGAACCGATTCGGCTAAAGGAGAAGCCGAACAAAACGCCACGTCCCGCACTGAATTGACGCCGGATACCCCGTTGTGCCGGGCGGTCACTTCGCCAAAGACGCCCGAACCAGACGCTCGTCATTTCGGACAAAGACACTTTGCTCGGCAAACGCGGGGTGCGTCCAACAGACACCGTCGCGCTTGGGCAATTGCTCCATCGTCGGTTCGATCAATTGGCAACGGTCGACGATGGTCAACCCGGTGGGCGATAGCTCGGCGATCAACAGTTCACCGCGTTCATTGAACATCCAAACTCGGTTCGCTTGGCGAACCATGTGGACCGTGGCCCAGCGTGCGGAGGGGACAGCGGTCAGATCTTCCCAAACCCGCTCTCCGGTTTCCGCTTCGAGGCATCGCATTTCGCCGTAGCTGTCGAAGCCGTATATGTAGCCACCGCTGACAATCGGCGTCCCGATCATTGCATGAAGCGAGACGGTGTTTTGCTCGTTTGGACCGACGGCTCGCCAAACCTGTTGGGCCGTGAGTTCGTCCTTCGCTACGCGGACCATCAACGACCCGTCGTAGAAGCTCGAGACGAAAACCAAGTCATCGTCGACGCTGGGTGTCGCAATCCCGATCGGCATTCGCGAGGGTGGCATCGGGAAAGACCAATGAACCATTCCATCGTTAGGATTGAGTCCCGATAGGCTATCGCCAGTCCAACAGACCAAAACATCTTCACCGGCTTGACGAATGATGATCGGCGATGAGTACCCCGCTCGTTCGTTGAGCGCCTTCCATACCTCGCGACCGGTACCCTTCTCGAAGGCAACCATGCAGGCGCCATCGGCACCGCCTACCTGCTGGATCACCAGGTCCCGATACACCAGTGGTGAGGCAGCGATCCCCCACGCAGGCATATCGATGTCGTACTCCGCTTCGAGGTCGCGCTGCCAAACGATCTTGCCGGTTTTGGCCTCAATGCAATGGAAATGCCCCATCGCTCCGACGCTGTAGGCCAGATCACCGTCGACGGTCACCGAAGCCCGCGGCCCGGCGGTGTAACCTATCCGGTAGGCCGCGTCGTACTGATGGCTCCAAAGCTTGGCTCCCGTCGTTGAATCGACGCAAAGGATTCGCTCGGTCTGCTTTTCCCCGTCGGCCTGCCGATCGGTGATGAACACACGCCCCGCAGCGACGGTGGGACCGCTGTAACCCGGACCGATCTCGATCGACCAATCCAGCGGCAACTGCCCATCGGGAAGTTCGTTGACGATCCCCTCGGCCTGCCAGATGCCGTCACGATCAACGCCACGCCACTGCGGCCAATCCTCGGCAAAGACGAACGCTCGCTCGCCGAACGACCCGGACATGGCTAGCGACGCCGCAAAAACAAGGACCGACAGAGGTTTGAGGCGAATCATAACGAGCTACATTTGGGAGTAGGGTTTGGCAACCAACACATACTTGTCGATTCGGCTCACCGTCCCGGCGTACTTCTTATTGGCGCTGAGAACCTTCCAGTCCGGGTGGGCGCGGAAAGTATCCCACGCCTTGAGACGATCGGCGTCGTTGGGAAAGACGGTCAAATAAGTCAAACTTGGCATCTGTGGCCCCACGACGGTCTGTCCGATGAAGATCGGTTGGATGTTGCTGTCCAAGAAGATGGGTACTTCCCCCGCGTTGAACATCTCGACCTTCAGCTGCCCCAGGCGTTCGTTGGCGCTCTCGTAAGTTCTAAGCTCGTAAACGCGCTGCGCGTTCTCGAGTGTTCCTTCGGGAACGTTCAGCTGCTTCATGCAATCCATCGCCACCGCCAATTCGCTAATGATCCTTCCGTAGGCAGGCTGTTTCGGCCCGCGAGAGAGAAATTCCTTCGCAGCCTCTTGATAGGCAGCGTCCTTGGCGAGTCTGGATTGGATCCCAACCATCTGTGCGGGTCGCTTAAGCGGAGTGATCACGATCACGCGTCGCACTTCGTTGGCGTCCTGCGGCGCGCTGGCCAACACCCCGATCGGACCCAATTTCTGGCGCTCGAGCGCTGGGAGATACGCCTTCTGAAGATACTGGTCGAGAGCGGCTTCGCCCTCTTCGCCAAGAATCGTGTAGGTCCGGATTTCGTAATACTGCGGAACCGCATCGGCTTCTTGAGCGGCGGCAATAGGCATAATGGTCATCAACAGGCACAGGGCGGTTAGGCAGGCTCGCATCGTTGAATTCTCGGAGAGGTAGGGAAGGGGATAAGCCGGAAAATAGGCACCCCTTAGGGTTTATCAACTATAGCGTCTAACCGACATCACCCGTGGACCACCCGCCGTCGATCCGCCGCCACGTGTGTCCCGTCGGGTTCTTATCAGCGAGCCACTTGGGCAGTCGTTTCGGCCGAACGTTATCGTAGCTGGTCAATTTTGCAAAGCGAATCAACGATGCGGGGATCCCGACCGCGGTGAAGCCTGGATGCCCGGTCGCTGGATAGGGCCCGCCATGATTCATCGCGGGACTGACGGCGACACCCGTTGGCATTTTGTCATTGAGCAGTCGCCCAACTTTGGGCGTCATCGCGAAAGCGATCCGTTCGTAATTCGCCTCGTCACCCTCCAGCGCCGTGTAAATGCATCCGGTGAGGTTCCCCTCGAGCGAATCGATCACCGCGATCAATTGATCGAGATCATCAGCCACCACCACCAATGAGGCATTGCCGAACGCTTCGGTCTGGAACGCTTCGGGGTCGCCGAGAAACTGCGTTGCGGTCGCGGACATCAAGGTATTGGCCACGGCGCAGCGATCGGTCATCGCCGGTCCACCCCCGACGAGAAGATTCGCGCCGCTCGCGGAGAGCGTTTCAATGCTTCGAGCCAACGACTTGGTCACCGCGGGGGAGAGCAAAGTACCGGGAGCGGTCGCGGCAAACTTTTCTCTCACCGCGTCGATAAACGCGTCGGACGATGCACCCTTGATGAGCAAAACCAAACCGGGGTTGGTGCAGAACTGCCCTGCACCCATCAGGACGCTGCCAACATACTCTTCGACGAGTTTGTCGGCTCGCTCAGCGAGCGCGGCGGGGGTGAACACGACCGGATTGACGCTCGACAATTCGAGGTAGATCGGCTTGCCAGCGCGATCCGCGACCGTCTTGAGTGCCAACCCCGCCGAGCGACTGCCGGTGTACCCGGTCGCGCCGCAGCGAGGATCCGATACCATTCGCTCACCGTCGCGATGGCTGGTTCGATAGATCAACTGGACCGTCGCGGTCGGCAGCCCGGTTTGTTCGAGCGCGGCAAGCGCCTCAACGGCGAACAGCCGAGTGGTATCGGGATGCGAGCTATTGGCCTTGGCAATCACGGGGTTGCCTGCCGCAATGGCCGCAGCAAAGTCCCCTCCGCTGCAGCTGCCGAATGCGAATGGAAAATTGTTGGGCCCGAACACGCAAACCGGCCCCAGCGATTCAAAGCACGCGCGGATCCCGGCCTTGGTGTCAATCACGGCATTGACCCAATCACCCGACCGAGCGGCGGCAGCGGCCAAACGCAATTGATTGATCGTTCGAGGAAGCTCGACGTCGGCCAACCGCGGCTTCTTTGCAAGCCCCGTCTCACGATGGGCCGTTTCGACCAGCGAATCGGATTGGCTTTCGATGCGAGCGGCGAAGGCATCGAGAAACTCGGCAATCGCGTCCGCCGGCAGGCGCCGAATTTCGATCGCCGCTGCCGCAGCCGCGTCGAGTGCCTCGTCGATGTCTTCCCAACTGCTGACCGGAAATTCGCGATCGATGACCTGATTCTGGTTGGGATCGGTGGCTCGGAACGAATCGCTTGCCCGCGACTCCCGCCACTGGCCAGCGATCAAGATGGGTTGGCAGGTAGAGGTCGAAGCAGCGGACATGCGTTCAAAGCCTGTGCGAGGATGGGAGAAGCGGAGAGGCAGAGACACCATCAGAATCATCCGCGTCTTCGGATGCAATGCGGTGGACGCCGACCGCGGCGATCACCCTCTGGCCAGTGCATCGCTTTGATCGACGAAATCGTCGCCGTCCCACTCGGCGTCGGCCTGAATCATTGCCCTCCGCTCATGCTCAGCCTTTTTCGCCGCGCGAGCATCGGTCTGCCGCCGAACGAGGTCGGCATGCGTGGTGAAGTACTGCAAGCTGTGCCCGCGGAAATCGTCGAGCGTCTCGAAACCGTGCTTCTCCATAAACATCAACAATTCATCGCACATCGGTTTGACGCATCGATAACCCATCTTCATGACCCCGGTGCAGACCTGGATGGTGTGGCTACCCAACAGGATGAACTGGGCCGCGTCGCCCCCGGTCTCGATGCCCCCGATGCCGCTCAGCGTCCTGCCCGGAAACTCGTCGCGGATCACGGTTGAAATTTCCATGCACATCCGCAGGGCGATCGGCAACACAGCCTGACACGAATAGCCGCCGGGTGTTGTGAATCCCTCGACCGTCGGCTCGGGCCGCAGCGTTTCGAGGTCGACGCCGATCACACTGCGGATCGTGTTGATCGCGCTCACACCATCGCATCCCGCCGCAAGACTCGCCCGCGTCGGATCTTCGATGTGCGTCACATTGGGCGTCAATTTGGCCCACACCGGTTTGGTCGCAACCTGCATGACCCAACCACAAACCTCCTTGAGAATCTCAGGGTTCTCGCCCATCGCGGCGCCCATCTTTCGTTCGGGCAATCCATGGGGGCACGACATGTTCAGTTCGAACGCATCGACACCCGCCGCCTCACAGCGGGCGATGATCTCGTGCCACGCGTCGCGGTTGTATTCCTCCATCACTGAGGCGATCAAACAACCATCGGGGTGCGAATCCTTGATCTGTTTGAACTCATCGATCCAAGTCACAAAATCGCGATCGCTGATCAGTTCGATGTTCTCCCATCCGTAGATCTCGCCACTGACACGGCTACGCAGTCGATGGTAGCGCGGTTGGACATTGATCACTTTGGAGGCATCGAGGCTGACCGTCTTGCAGATCACAGCGCCCCAACCCTCGTCGAACGCCTTACCGATTACGTTCGCATTGGTACCGGGAGGCCCCGAGCCGATCACGAACGGATTGGGGAGTTGCAGCGTGCCGTTGACAGTGGTCGCCAAAGTCGCCATGGTCATTCTCTACTTCGTCTGTGGTAGTTCGGTGAGCACTTCGTCGAGAACGGCGACGAGGTACGCCACGTCGTCACGGTTGATGCACATCGGCGGCTTGATACGGAGCGTGTTCCCGAATATCCCCCCCTTGCCGACCAGCACGCCGCGATGCTTCATCGCCTCCATCACCGCGGCGGCTTCGCTCGAAGCAGGTTGCTTCGACACACGGTCTCGAACCAATTCGACGCCCAGCATCAATCCCATGCCCCGCACTTCACCAATCAACGGGTGCTTCTGTTGCAAACGCATCAGTTCATCCTTGAGATAGCCACCGACCAGCAACGAATTTTCCTGCAAACCATCGGCGTCGATCACCTCGAGCGTCGCTAGTCCCTGCGTCATGCTGATCGGGTTACCACCGAAAGTATTGAAGTGAACGCGGTTCCGCATCACCTGCGAGATCGGTTCCGTCGTCGTCATCGCTCCCAGCGGGATCCCGTTTCCGATCCCCTTGGCCATCGTGATGATGTCGGGTTTGACGCCCCAGTTTTGGTGCGCCCAATAGTGCGTGCCGGTGCGCCCAAAGCCACCCTGCACCTCATCGGCAATGCAAAGTCCACCGTGATCGCGGACGATCCCATAGACGATTTCGAAGAACTCCTTCGGCGGCGTCACGGTCCCGCCCACGCCCTGAATCGGCTCGCCGATGAAACACGCGATCTCCCCGGGCGTTTCGAACTGGATCACGTTGCGGATGTCGTGGGCACACTTTAGGTCGCATGAGGGATACGTCAGGCCGTAGGGGCATCGGTAGCAGTATCCGGCATGTGTGTGATGAACACCCACCTGCGGATTGGATTTGAATTTCCAAGTCCCATGCGCGGTGATGCCCATCGTCGCCGAGGTGCCGCCATGATAGGCGTTCCGCAGCGCGATCACGTCGCTGTTTCCGGTGTACTCGCGAGAGGAAAGGATGGCGACTTCGTTCGCCTCGCTGCCGCTGTTGGTGAAGTAGGATCGCGTCAATCCTTCGGGCATTTTCGAAGCGAGCTTCTCGGCAAATTGCCCGATCGTCGGATGAAGGTAGATCGTCGTCGTGTGCTGCAACTTCCCCGTCTGCTCGCGGACTCGCTCGGCCACGTACGGATGACAGTGCCCCACGCTCACCGTGACAATACCCGCGAAAGCATCGAGGTATCGCGTCCCCCGCTCGTCCCAAACGTACTGCATATGACCTTCAACGATCATCAGCGGCTCTCGGTAGTACGTGATCACACCGGGAGAAACGTATTGGTGGCGAAGCGCAAGAACCTGATCGCGCGTCGGTCCGTCGTAGCGACGGGGAACGTGATCCGTGATTGGCAAGGTGACTCTGGCGGGAACATCAGTCGCCATGCGGAACCTCTGAAACTTGGGGCGCAAAAAGGTTTTCGACCTGCGACGTCACGTCGACATCGCCAACCTGGGGGACCAACACGCTCGTGCCCTCAATTTGGCTATCTTCGAGCCCGCGTTCCAGCCTTGTCCCGGGAATGACATTATCTAGCACCAACCCGATGATTGCTGCCACCGCCATTCCCGTTGAGCCCAGTGCGAGCAAAACGCCCCGAACCGAATCGGGCAAACCTTCGATGTCCTTCGGGCCCGTGCTGAAACTGCTGAAGTAAAACGGAACGCTCAATCCCATGAACAGCGCGAATCCGCCAATCAACAGATTGCGATCGCTCGAAAGGTCGCTTTTGGCAAATTGGCGAACACCGACTGCCGAGATCAGCCCGAACAGCACACAGTACAATCCACCGACCACCGGCTTGGGAATCGCAGCGGCCACCGCGCCGAATTTTCCGAACAAACCCAACAGAATCAGCAGCACCGCCCC
>JBGTCJ010000259.1:0-9638 GCA_041748895.1 Pirellulaceae bacterium | reverse complement strand
GATATCGTAAATCCGGTGGCGATGACGTTCGACGAGCGCGGCCGCATTTGGATCACCGAGAGCCTGGAATACCCGCGCATGTCCGCCGGCCCCGGCCGCGATCGCATCAAGGTCTTGGAAGACACTAACGGCGACGGCAAGGCAGACAAAGTCACGATCTTCGCCGAGGGGCTGAACATCCCGTCGGGCATCGCCGTCGGCTACGGCGGCGTTTGGGTCGCCAACTCGCCCGACCTGCTGTTCATGCAAGACACCAACGGCGACGGCAAAGCGGACAAGACGGAAGTGGTCGTCACCGGCTTTGGCCGCGCGGACACTCACGAGCTGCCGAACTCGTTGAGCTGGGGCCCCGATGGCTGGTTGTACGGCTTGAACGGCGTCTTCAATCCCAGCAAGGTGAAGCACCAGGGGAAGCAGTTCGACTTCACTTGCGCCCTGTTCCGCATCAACCCGCGAACTCGCGAGTTCCAACTGTTCAGCGAAGGGACCAGCAACCCGTGGGGCGTGGCATGGGATCCGGAGGGCAGCGCCTTCGTCAGCGCCTGTGTGATCGACCATCTCTGGCACTTGACCGAGTCGGGCTACTATCACCGCCAAGGCGGCCCCTATCCGCCTTTCACGTGGAAGATCGAATCGATCGTGGACCACCGGCACCAGAAGGCGGCTTACTGCGGCTTGCACTACTTTGACAGCGACGCTTATCCGCCCGAGTATCGCGACCGGCTTTACATGGGCAACATCCACGGCAACTGCATCAACGTCGATACGTTGCGCCGCAACGGCTCGACCTATGTCTCCAGCGGAGCCCCCGATTTTGTGTCGGCCAACGATGCTTGGTTCATGCCGGTGGTGCAGAAGACGGGGCCGGACGGCTGCTTGTACATCCTCGATTGGTACGATCGATATCACTGCTACCAAGACGCTAACGCCGACCCCCAAGGTGTCGATCGCGGCCATGGCCGCCTGTACCGAGTCGTCTACGAACAGCGTCCGGCTATCACGCACAAGAATCTCGCAGAGCTCACCGACGATGCACTCGTTGGACTTCTCAGCGACGAGAACATTCATTACCGGCAACGCGCCGCCGTGATTTTGAACGAACGTTTTCGGTCCGAACCACGGGAGAGCCATCGCAACACGGTCCTCGACATGCAAGCGCGGATCACCAGCGGCGATCGACCCACCTCGATGCACCTGTTGACAACCGCCTTGGTATCGCCACAGACGACGCTCCAAGAATTGGCCACGATGTATCGCCAGTTTCGCGAGGATCCAGTCGCCAGCAGCTGGTGCATCCGCGTCATCGGGGAGCGTCTGTCCCGAGTATCCATCGACTCAAAGCGGCCCGAGACGATGCCAACCGAGGACCGTGAAGTCGTCGCAACGGTTTTGCGGATCGCCGCGAGTGCGGATGACCCGAGGATTCGCCTTCAGACCGCGATCGCGGCGGGCAAGTTGGATCGGTCGGTCGAGATCGAGCCGAACGCGACCCAACTCATGCTCGACGTGCTGCGTGGCTCTCGTGACGATGGATTGCTCGCTCGGATCGTGTGGAGGAACCTGGAGCCTCGAGTCGTGGAGAACCGCGACGAGATCGTTGCGGCGATCTCCACCGCTTCGGCCGACGACCGACTTTTGGTGGAACTGGCCCCACGGGTCGCCACGCGCCTGCTGGCCGAAGTGAAACCGGACCTCTCGCAGCCCGGCGATCGGCAAACGCTCCTGTCGGTGTTGGCGATCGCCGATTCGCTCGCTGCGGCGACGCAGCAACCTGCAGGTGAAGTGCTTCGAGCTGTCCTGGCTAAACTTCGAACCGGTGAGATTCGGCCGGAAGCGGCAAAGCCGATTCTTCAGGCGTGGCACGGCTCGGGCGATGGCCCGATGCATAGCCAATTGAGGTCATTCGCAGGCGACCCCGATGCGACCCGGAGGATCGGGGCGATGCTACTCGACAGGGACCTCTCGTCGGAGATCCGTCGCGAGGTGCTGGAAACCGCTGCCCTCACTCATCCGCAATCGTTGCTCGCCGCATTGAATCAGTGGGTGCTCGATCTTGAAGAGCAGCGTCAGGTGCCTGATATGTGGCGCGACGCGCTGCTGACTACGGTGGTCAGCCGTGGCGACGAGCAGACGCAGCGGCGGCTGCTCGATCAATGGTCGCGAATGCCCGTAGGGGTCCGCGCGATGCTGGCCGGAAGAATGATTCAAAGGGAGCAAACGTCGCGGCTATTGCTCGGCGAGATCATTAGCGGGGCGCTCGCCAAAGACATGCTCGGCCCTAATCAAATCCGTCAGTTGGCCGCCAGCACCTCGGCCGAAATTCAGCAGGCAGTGAGAACGATCTGGGGGTCGGTTCGCACGGAGGATTCCGCCGGCCGCCAGGCGGTCGTCAAAGCGATGACCGATCACTTGCTCACGAGTGCTCGTGGAGATGCCCACCGCGGCTGGGCCGTCTACGACCGAATTTGTGGCCAGTGCCATCAAATGCATGGCCGGGGCTACGAGGTTGGTCCTGAAATCACGAGAAACGGTCGAGGCAACTTCGAACAACTGATCGTGAGCGTCTTTGACCCGAGTCTCGTGATCGGTGAGGCATACGAAAGCGTAAACGTCGTGACGCTCGATGGGCGAGTCCTGAGTGGTTTGGTCGTCGAACAGAATGACCAACGAGTGGTGCTCAAAGTCCAGGGAGGCAAGACCGAAACCGTGCCGATGGACGATGTCGAGACGCTTCAGAAAAGCAAACTGTCGTTGATGCCCGAAGGGCTTGAGGAGCAGATGACGCGGCAAGAGATGGCCGATCTTTTCGCGCTCCTTTCGCTCCAGAATCCGCCTTCGTCCGACACCAACGAATGGATTTCGGGCACCCCCGAGTCGCTTCACCGAGCTCCGCCTGCAAAGCACTCTCCGGCGTCGATCCCAGCCCCGTGATTTTGGCCCCGTGATTTTGGCCCGCTCGACGCCACAGGTCGCGGGCTCCGTTTTTCGCATCCCTTCTCCCCAAAGCAATGCCTTCGATGACACGTATCCTTGCGTTGATCGCGCTCCAAGCCGCGTGGAGCCTATCCTCCCATTTCACGCTCGCCCAAGACTCTCGGCCGCAGAGGTATCAGTTGCAAGCGAGAGCCAGCGAATTGGACCCTCGCGCTCGCGAGTATCCAGAAATCGGATTCGTGTTCGAGCGAAACGGTAAACCAGCTGACATCCAGAATGCTTCGGTCAATACGGCAGTGGAGCCACAGGGCAAACTCGTGATCTGGATGATGGGCGCTAACGACGCCTTATTCGAGCGGCTCAACGGTTACGGGTTGCATGCGATTCAGGTTAGCTACGCCAGGGAGTGGTTCGGCACCCTCTGTCGACCCAGGCCGCGGGACGCTTTCGCGCGCGGCAATGTCCGCCTCGAAGCCGCGACAGGTGAGGACTTCAGCGACGAATTGAATCTGGCGGAGCCCGATGGGATGACGCAGCGAGCCTTGCAGTTTGTCAAATGGTTGGCGAAGGAAAATCCGCCGGGTCGGTGGGATCAATTCATCACCGATGACGGCGACGCGATCCGCTGGGATAAGGTCATCGTGTCGGGCAGTTCCCATGGGTCGACCACGGCGGCGCGCTTTGCCCAGCACCAAAAAGTCGATCGAGTCGTCATGCTCTGCGGCCCTCGCGACCAAGACCAAGATTGGCAGTCTCAACCCTCGGCGACGCCTGCCAACCGCTTCTTCGGCTTCAGCCACGTGCTCGATGGCGGCTGGACCGGTGACCATTACTGCCGTTCTTGGGAAATGCTCGGACTCCATCGATTCGGTGATATCGTGAACGTCGATGAAGCCTCGCCGCCCTATGGGAACTCCCGCCGGCTGATCTCGGCCGCTGACGTCGGAAACAACCCCGACAAGGCGCACTCATCGGTCACCCCCGGCGGATCCTCTCCGAAAGGCAGCCGCGGCGAGTACCTTTTCGAACCGGTTTGGGAGTACCTATTCAATCACCCAACGGATCAGTTTGGTGAGCCGACCGAACTCGATGAGAACTGTCGAAAAGACCACTCGCGATGATTCCGCGTATTCGACGGTGGCCCGGCAGGCACCTTTCCCGCAACTCGTTGTCGCCATACCGAGGTAGCGGGTCAAAACGTTTGCGGGTAGATGACAAACTCGATTCGGCGGTTGGCTGCTCGACCGGCCGCGGTATCGTTGGCCGCACGCGGGTGGTTGGAGCCTTGAGCGATCGTAAAGAACTGATCCTGCGGCAGGCCGTTTCGACGCGTCAGCATTTCCAGAATGCTTGCCGCTTGGGCACTGGCGAGTTGATGACTCGATGAAAACCGCCCACCGTAGAGCGGGGCGTTGTCCGTGTATCCCTCGATCGCGATCTTTTGGCGAGGCAATTGAGTCCTCACTTGACTCGCGATGGTGTCCAGGACAGCAGCGGCACTGGCTTCCAGAGTTGCTGAGCCTGGTTGGAACATTTGGTCCGCGGGAACAATGATCCGGAGCGTCTCGCCGTCAGGAATAACCGTCAAACCGCCGAGGCTCAACTGGCTCGCGATCTGTTGGAGGTTCGTATTGGCCTTGAGCGTTGCACCGCCACGGAGTTGGGTCGATGCATGCAGACCTTGAAATTTCTGGGTGGCTTCGTTGGCGGCCAGGTTGGCCGCGTCGAGCCGGCCTGCCGTATCGGCCAACTGCTGGCGGACAAGGCTCAACTCGTCGCGATAGAGTTGGGCTTGCTGCTCACTCTGTGCCAACTGGGTATGTAGCTGGCGGTTGTTGTCATCGAGCAATCGAACTCGGCGGTTGAGCTCGGCAAGTTGGGCTGTGGCTGGGTCGAGCGTCGCCTGTCCGCCGGGAACCTGCCAAGCCGCAGCACCGGGTGTTGTGAGGTAGGGATTTCCCGTGCATCCGGTCAGCGCCAATCCGACAACGACAATCGGAGAAAGGGTCCATCGCCGCAAACCGAGCGTCTCGCGGCGGAACATCCGCGCGAACTCGTATTTCGATTGACGACGTCTCCCACACCGGCTCACGCTCTGGATCTCCGACTGCGAAACGAGTCCGCGGATTCAAAATCGACCTCCCACGATTCACAACGACGCGAACAAATGGCGACGACAATCGGTGGCTGTCGAGAGCGACACTAGAAGTCGCCGGCGCTCGAGAGCAAGTGCAATCGGGGGAAAATGCGGATTTTGTCTCAAGCCCAGCCGCATAAGCGACCGGAGCACCACGGCCGGCGGCCCGACTTAAAAACTGGCATTCGGCAGGCTGCGCCCTCGCTGTAGACTGGGCGGCTTCCTGGCCAATCTCGCTCGCGAGCTTGGCCACCAATCAGCGCTCGCCAGAACAATCGCCCCGGAGTCTTTTCGATGATGCGTGTCCTCTTTCATCGGTTCGCGCTGTTGGCCTTGCTCGCGTTGCCAGCGATTGCGTCGGCGCAAGCCCCCGCGGCGCCATTCGGCCCGACATCTGGCAGACCGACCCTGCTCGCGCCCATGGCGGTGGGACCCACTTCGAGCGAGGCGGGGGTCGTTAACGAGGCTGCATCGGTGCTGTACGAACTGGCAGCGGGAACCGCAACGCAGATTCCCGAGAATCTGCTCGCCTCGGCTGAGGGTGTTGCGATCGTTCCGCACTTCATCCAGGGCGCTTTTGTGATCGGGATCGCGGGTGGACGAGGCGTGTTTCTGACACGCGACGCCAACCGCCAGTGGCAAGCTCCCGAGTTCATCACCATCGGTGGCGGGAGTATCGGCTGGCAAGCGGGAGTGCAATCGATTGACCTGGTGCTCGTCTTTCGATCGCCTCGTAGTGTGACCAGCATTCGCCAAGGCCGATTGACGCTCGGGGTCAACGCGACCGCCGCGGCGGGACCGATCGGCCGATTCGCTAGTGCCGGGACCGACTCGACCGCGCAAGCTGAGATATTTACCTATTCGCGATCGCGAGGACTGTTCGCTGGGATCTCCCTGAGCGGCGCCAGCCTGCAGATCGATGTCCCCGCAACCCAGCGGTTCTATCAAACCCTCGGTGGTGGTCCCGGCGTGGTACCGCCATCAGCCATCTCTCTGGTCGATGCGTTGAATCGGTTTTCGGGAACCGTGCCCCCTGTTTCCCCGAGCTCGTTCATCGATTCAGGGAATCCCCTGCAATCGACAACGCCGGCGCCCGTTGCCGCGGCGAGTTCTCCATCGGGCCGAGGCGACTTTGTCCCGCCGATGATCGCTGTCTCCCCCGAAACGCTCGCGGCGCTTGAGCGATCGGTGTCAACCCTGCTCGCGAAGGTTGACGCGCAGTGGCAAGCCTTCTTGGCCTTGCCTGCGACGTGGCGCGGAGCGACGCAGCTGCCTTCGGGGGAAGTGCACGCAACCTTGGTTCGATACGAACGCGTCGCGACGAACCCAGACTTCGCCGCGCTGCGGTCCGTTGCCGAGTTCGAACAAGCACTCTCGTTGCTGAGACAATTGGCGTCCGAAACGGCCAAGACCTATCAATTGCGTCTGCCACCACCACCCGCCTTGGATGACGTCGGCGTCAGTCGCGGTCGTTACTAGGCTCGACTTGTTTCGCATCTCGCGGACTGCGTGAGCGGTAAACCATTAGTTTGGATCCAGGCGGTGGCGTGTTCTGGGTCAGGATTTTTGCATGAAAATGGCGCCCGTGGATGAGATCCAGACCGGCTTAGCCGTCGAGCCGCTCCGCCAGCAGAGAAGCCAAGGCCATGATGGTGGCATTCGGGTTGACCGATAGCGGTCCAGGTACGACCGACCCGTCCATCACATACAGGTTTTCCATTCCCCTCACTCGTCCTCCGGGATCAACCACGGCCTCGGCGCCCCCGCCCATGGCACACGTCCCCAACGGGTGATAGAGCGTTTGCGAATAACGGGCGATGCAACGACCGATGGCAACGTTGTCGCATCGACCCGCACCCGGCAACAGCTCTCGGGTCAGCCAGCCTCGCTGCGACGTGGTTTGGACGAGCGACCTCGTGCGATACACGGCGCGAATCAGGTTCTCGAGATCGCTCGGCTCCGTTAAGTATCGAGGGTCGATCTCGGGTGCGACGTTCGGGTCGCGACACACGATTCGCAGCTGACCTCGAGAACGCGGGTGAGCCACATTCACGCCGAAGGTTACCGCCGAAGGTGCGACCCGCTGCGGATGCAGGAGGTAGTGAGTCGGCGTGAAGTGAACTTGAAATTCGCAGCCCCGCGAATCGAGCGCGCTCCCATCGCCCCCGGTCGACGGGCCCTCGTCGAGCAAAAAATGTCCTCCGGCTTCGGCCAGGTTGGACGCGATCGGACCCGTCGCTCGAACACTCCATCGCGCCATGTCTTGTGTTGACGGACGAAACGGGAACCGGAACGAATCGGGTACTGCATGAATGACCGGCATCAGCAGGTGGTCCGAAAGCTGCCTTCCCACGAGCGGTGACTCGACCGCGACGTCGATCGTCGCGGCGTGCAAGTCGTCGGCTGGCCCGATCCCGCTGCGCATCAGCACACAAGGAGACCCTATCGCGCCGGCGGCAAGAATTACCCCTCTTTGAGCACGCACGACCTCGCCGTCGGTACCCGTCGATGAACCGGTGAGCATGACGCCTGTCGCACGCCGATGCTCCATCGTCACGCGATCAACGGACCCACAGATTTTCCGCACCTGCGATCCCGCCGCGGACGATTCCTCGAGAACATCTCCGGCGGTCCGTCGGCGCCCCTGGCGCGTCATCCGTGGGAATGATTCGACGGGGTGTCCTCGCATGGCCTGAAGAAAACGCTCGGTCGATGCGGAAACCCAGCGGGCAGACTCAGGTGCGACCCAACGACAAACCCGAAGAAGGTGATCGGTAACGTGCTCACCGGTCCAAACCTTCGCAGCAGCGTGTTCCAATTGGCGGAGATCACAGGCCCGCGGGGCGAGCCAAATCATCGCGTTGATCCGTGTCGATCCGCCCATTCCACGGCCCCGTGGCCAGGCCAAGGCGCGACCGGCCAATTGCGGTTGCGGAAGGGTTCGAAACGACCAGTCCTCGGTCGACCCGAACAGCACGGGGTAGCGCGACGGCTGTCGCCGCGGGTCGGTCGGGCCGGGAGACGCAAGATCCCCCGATTCGATCAGGGCCACGGCAAAGCCTCGCTCAGCCAGAACGCGAGCAACGACACAACCGGCCGACCCGCCGCCGACGACAATGAAATCATCAGCTGCGTTCAAGTGGGTGTCTCGTCACAATTCGCACGCGCCGATACCATCTGTGCTGGTTCGCCAAAACTCGAAACTCTGTGCCACGACGGCCACTCGCCGGATCAGACGATGGACAGGTATTTGGCGAGATATGCCCGTCTTCGACCCGATTTCGCAGTCCGCCCGCCATGTTCGAGACCATCTCGCTCGCACCGCCTGACGCCATCCTGGGACTCTCCGAAGCGTTCGCCCTCGATCCGAAAACCGACAAGATCAACCTTGCCGTCGGCGTTTTCAAGGACGCTTCGGGGCAAACGCCCGTGCTCCGCTGTGTGAAAGCGGCCGAGCAACGATTGGTCGATACCGAGACAACCAAAGGATATCTCGGGATTGATGGAATGGTCGACTATCGCGAGCACGTACGACGCCTGTTGTTTGGCGAAGCCATCGCCCCGGAACGAACCGCGATCGTGCAAACGCCTGGCGGCACGGGTGGCGTGCGTGTCTGCGCCGATTTCATGGCTGCGCAATTTCCTGGCTCCACGATTTGGCTTTCCCAGCCCACGTGGGAGAATCACATCAGTATTTTTCAGGCCGCGGGACTACAAACCGCGAACTATCGCTACCTCGATGCCGCGCGCACGGGGCTCGACTTCCAAGCCATGACCGACGATCTTCAGGCGGGGCCAAAACCCGGTGACGTCGTCCTGCTCCACGCTTGTTGCCACAATCCGACGGGCATCGATCCGAGCTCAAGCCAATGGGATCAGATCGCGACACTCCTGGCGAACCGCCGCTTGCTACCATTGATCGACTTCGCCTACCAGGGATTCGGTGATGGATTGGAGGAAGACGCTCAAGGGCTTTTGACGACGCTCCGGCATTGTGACGAGATCCTCGTGGCCAGCTCGTTCTCGAAAAACTTCGGGCTCTACAGCGAACGTGTGGGTGCGGCGGCACTGGTCGCCAAGGATCGAGCCGCCTGCGTGGCCGCACTGAGCCAGTTGAAACGAGTCGTGCGAAGCAACTACAGCAACCCTCCACGACACGGAGCGGCCGTGGTGGCAACCGTGCTCAGCGACCCCGCGTTGACCACGCTCTGGCATGACGAACTTCGGCAAATGCGTGAGCGGATTTTGCAAATGCGCGTCGCGATGGTCGATGCCTTGCGGAACGCCGGCGCAAGCCGAGATTTTTCGTTCTTGATGAGCCAGAGGGGAATGTTCAGTTTCAGTGGATTGACGCCGATGCAGGTGGATCAATTGCGGACACAGTGGGGCATTTATGCGGTCGGAAGCGGGCGGATCAACGTGGCGGGAGTCACCCCCTCGAATTTGACGCGTTTGACCGAGGCAATCGTGTCGGTGCTGGATTGAACGGCGGACTTGACTCTGCGGGCTGCGGTCGTGGCGCGGCCTGTATCACTTCGCACGAATGTGAGTATCGCGTGCGGCATCC
>JBGTCJ010000258.1:0-7714 GCA_041748895.1 Pirellulaceae bacterium | reverse complement strand
CGACCGGTGTGGTTGCGAGGCAGGCGATCGTCAACGAGACGTGAATCCTGAGCAGACACGTGATGTAGACAACCAACGACAGGACCAAGATCGACAGTTGGATCAGCACCCCGTCGATGAACGCTCGCGTCGACTGAACATCCCCGGTGACTCGATTGATGATCGATCCGGTCGCTTGCCGATCGTAGAAGCGCAGGCTCAATCGCTGAAGTTTGGCGTAAACTTCCGACCGCAGGTCGACCACAATCCGACGATGAACGAGGTCGCCGGAGAAGACGGCGTACGCCCAGTTTAGCAGCATTCGGATTACCGCCGCGGCGACCATCAATCCGGCGACGATGGCGACCTGCCCCAGCGGCGAAATCGCAACCGGCATTGTCCAATCGGCGATCACCACGGGCGGCGCGTCGATCATCCCGCCATGGAAACGGACCAGATCAATCCCGAGGCCTCCCAGTTGGACGACGATCACGGCGCCGGCCATCAAGACAGCCTGCATCACGAGCAGGGCGAGGCAACGCCAACGATACCGGTAAGCGAGCCGCAGCAGTCGCCAAGCGACTGCCGCGTTGCTTAGTGAATGGGCATCCAGGGAATCGCGTTGCACGTTAAAAAGTGAAGCCGCCTAACTGTATCGCATGTCACAGGTGACCCCGCCCGCTGCATGCAGGTAACCGTGCATCGTGTAGTCGGCCACCATCCGATGGCTGCTGAATCGCCAAGCCAGGGTACTGATGCTATGCATCATTCGCTGGATCCACGCTTTGGGCAAGCCGTCCGCGTCGCGGTCGTAGTAGCAGGGGATCACCTCATGAAGCAGCGTGTCGTAGACGGCTTGGGCGTCCCGTTGGTCAGTGATCTGGTCATCGACATGGCTGGTGCCGTGTCCGATGGCAAATCCGTTGACTCCGTTGTACGCCTCGGCCCACCAACCATCGAGAATGCTGCAGTTGAGGCCGCCGTTGAGCACAACCTTTTGGCCACTGGTCCCCGACGCTTCGAGCGGCCGGCGGGGATTGTTGAGCCAAACGTCAACGCCCTGGATCAAGTGTCGGCAGACATTGATGTCGTAGTCTTCGATGAACGCCACGCGTCCGGCGAACCGCGGGTCGTGCCGAAGGTTTGAGATCTCCTTAATGAAGCGTTTTCCTGGTTCATCCTTGGGATGCGCTTTGCCGGCGTAGATCAACTGAATCGGCCGCTTCTCGTTGGCCATCAAAGTCGCCATTCGCTCCAGATCGGTGAACAACAGGTTGGCTCGTTTGTACGTGGCAAAGCGTCGACCAAACCCGATTGTCAGCGCGTTGGGGTTGAGCGCGTTGCGAGCTGCCTCGATGACCGCATCGCTCTCTCCGCGACGACGACACTGTCGGCTCAATCGCCGACGAACAAATGCCAACAAATTGTTCTTCAGCGCGTTGTGCGTCTCCCAAAGTTCCCCGGGATCGACGTCGTGAATCGCTTGCCAAGTTTCAGGGTACTGAATCCTGCGCGCCCAATTGACGGGAAAATGCTTGTCGTAAAGCTGCGACATCTGCCCGGCCAACCACGAGTGTACGTGCACACCGTTGGTGATGTGCCCGATCGGCACGTCCTCCTCGGATCGATCGGGCCACATGCACGACCACATGCGACGACTGATCACGCCGTGAAGGTTACTGACCGCATTGGCGTAGCGGCTCAGCTTCAGTCCCAGAACCGTCATGCAGAACGTCTCCGAGACGTTTTCGGGGTCGACCCTTCCTAGCGCCATCAATTGGTCGTGCGAAATTCCGATCGAGTCGCAAAGGGGGCCGAGGTGCTCCTCGACCAAACCGGTGGGAAAGCGATCGTGACCAGCGGGAACGGGCGTGTGAGTCGTGAAGCACGTCCCGCGTGCCGATTGACGAACGGCTTCGTCAAATGACAATCCATCGTCGTGCATCCGTTGCCGCACCACCTCCAGCGCGCCGAAGGCGCTGTGCCCTTCATTCAGGTGGTAAACGCCCGGCTTGATCCCGAGTTCGGCCAACGCCTTCACGCCGCCCACACCGAGCACCAACTCTTGGCGGATCCGGACTCGCATGTCGCCGCCATACAATCGGCTCGTCAGTTCGCGATCCTCGGGGCTGTTCCCCTCCACGTTGCAGTCGAGCAGGTAGAGTCGCACCCGACCGACGTGCATCAACCAAACCTTCGCCATCAACGATCCATTTCGCGTATCGATGCTGATCGTGATCGGTTGGCCATCGGGATCCACCGCCGGTTGCATCGGCAAATTCTCGATTTTGGTCTCGAGGTAGTCCTCTTGCTGCATGCCCTGGTCATCGAGGTACTGCCGGAAATAGCCCTGGGCATAGTAGAGGCCGATGCCGATCAACGGCACGCCGAGTCCCGAAGCACTCTTGATGTGATCGCCCGCGAGCACCCCGAGACCCCCGCTGTAGATTGGGACTGACTCGTGGATGCCGAACTCGGCCGAGAAGTAGGCCACCGGCTTGGCACCTAGCACTCCGGCTTGGGTCGACGCCCAGGTTTGGGTCGAGCTCAGGTACTCCTGCAGCCTTCGGTAGGCGTAATTGATGCGACTCTGCAACACCAACTCGCTGGCCCTTTGCCCCAACTGCTCAGGTGTCATCTCTCGCAGCAGGGCGACCGGGTTGTGATCGAGTTGACGCCAACGGATCGGATCGATGTCCCGAAACAATTGATCGCACTCGGGGTGCCACGACCACCACAGGTTATTGGCTAGCGACCAAAGCTTTTCATAAAGTGCCAGCGTCTCGAGATTCGTCGGGTCACCCGAATCGGTCATCGGGAACGCGGGAAGTGTCGTGGACATCGCAGTACTTCTTGTGGCGGAGTGGTGGTATGGTGAGAGGTTTTATAACCCATCATCAACGGGTCGTTGCGCGACGCATCGCGGCGGAGTGTCGTCGGGCGGTTGGGTTTCCGATAAACCCGGCCCAACGGCGCGATGATGACAAAGAATAACGTTTTACGCCGGTGAGAATTCAGCGCTTCGGTTTCCCACCGAGTTATTTCTCCTCCGCAACCACCGCAGCGGATTCCCTTATCGGCCCAATCGCCACAATTCAACATGGCTCCATTACCCTCACCGGAAACCCCTCACGAGGACCATCAGGCGGATCTCTGCCGACAACTCTCCCAGTGGGCGTCGCGAGCGAATCGTCCCGACGACTGGCCGGTTCGCTCGTTGGACGCATGCGCCCGGGCCGGCGTCTACCGATGGTTTCTGCCGGCCGAAGTGGGTGGTTTCGACTGGAGTGAAGCGGAGCAGACTCGCGGCTACCTTCGCCTCGCGGAGGCCGACTTGACGACAACGTTTATCATCACCCAGTTCATCGGTGCCTGTCGTCGATTGATCAGCAGCGAGAACGCCATTCCCCGAGATGGTTGGATGGAGCGACTGATCACCGGTGAACGGTTCGCGACGGTCGGCATCAGCCACTTGACCACGAGCCGTCAGCACCTCGCGACTCCCGTTCTGCGAGCGATCCCCGTTGGCGCCGAGGCTTCGGCCCACGACGCGCAGGCCCCAAGGGCGGCCGGTGGCTATCGGCTTGATGGCGTCGCTCCTTGGGTGACTGGCGCCCGGCACGCCGACTTGATCGTCGTGGCCGCATCGCTGGATGACGGTCGCCAACTGCTCGCCGCCGTCGACACCACCTCGGACGGGATCCGCTCGGGCCCCGGCGCGGACCTGATGGCGCTCTCGCCAAGCTGCACGGATCAGGTCACCTTTGACAACGTGTGGATCGGTCCCGAGATGCTGCTCGCCGGGCCGATGAAGGACGTGATGCGAACCGCAGCGGGTGCAGGCACGGGTGGTTTGCAAACCTCGACGCTCGCGATCGGGCTGGCGCGTGCAGCGGTCCGTTTTTTGTCTTCCGAGGCCGAGAAACGCGGCGAGCTGCGCGGTATTGCCGAGCCGCTTTGTCAACAGGTGGATGACCGGGAAGACGAGCTATTGCGAGCGGCCATGGGTGAAGGCTGTGACGCTGCTCAGCTACGTGGAGAAGCCAATCGGTTGGTGCTCCGCGCCACGCAGGCCGCTCTGACGGCGGCTAAAGGGGCTGGTTTTGTGGAAGGGCATCCGGCGGGACGTTGGTGTCGAGAGGCCTTGTTCTTCCTGGTCTGGAGTTGCCCGCAACCCGTCGCGCACGCACACCTCTGCGAGCTGGCGGGGATCCAAGCCTGAGCCTGCAGACGCGAAAGCTTCGGGCAAACTGGCTGGTCGGCCTTTGGGGAAACCGTCGGCGGGGCTATACATATAGGGGTTGCCAATCTCAAACTATTGTTCTCCTCAGTAAGAAACCCTTCCGATAATGATGTCTGACCACTGGAAACGGCTCGCCAATCTGCTTGGCACGCCCGGACCGCTTGAAACGCAAGCCGATGAACCGGACGCCGAAGTGACGCTTGAGCCGGTGGCTCCGTTGCACACCCAGTCTGCGGAGCCGGAGTTGCTGTCTCAGGACCCGCGGGCTGACGCGGAATCACCCCCTTGGTCGCCCTCCCCCGCTTCGGCTGGCGAGCAGAAGTCCGCTCGCTCTCCGCGTCGCCCGAGAGAAAGTTTCTGGGGAGACGACCCGGAGCCCTCCGAAGTCGCCGAACCGGCGGTCGGAAGCGAAGCTGATGCCGGTGGAGCCGATGCGGGCATTGAGGCGTCCCGTGACGTCAATCCCGCGTTCGCGGCGTCGCAGCCTTCACGCGACCCATTGGCAGAGATCGTTGATCTCCAGCCCGAGGCCCGAGTGCCTGGATTCGACACGCCTTCAGCCACCGCACCGATTGCGCCTTTCGAGGAACCCAAAGCGCCGCGGCGATCGGCGTGGGATACGCTCATCAATACGCTCGGGATTCGGTCGGCGCCCGCAGAGCCCGAACCGAAAGCGGTCGAGCAGCCCGCTCGCGCAGAAGCCGTCAATCAACCGGAGTCACGAGAGCGTGCGAGCGGTCGCCCCACTCGTCGCGAATCCGCGCCGGCGCAACCGCCGATTGACCGCACGGGGTCTGGAGGATTCGGAACCGGCCTGCTCGATGATGAGACGACGGTCGACGACGGTGGCCAACCCTCTCGCGACGTGTCGTCCGAAAGCGGTTCCACCGATGAGCCGCGTCGCCGGCGCGGTCGACGCGGCGGAGCTCGTCGACGCGGTCGTGGACACGAAACGGAACCTCAGCCGCCAATGGGCGATGACTTCCTGTCGACGTGGGATGACGAGCCCGCGGAGGTGATCGAATGGGACAGCGAGCCCGTCGATTTGGATGACGATATCGACGCTCCGATCGACGCGGATGTCGTCGCCGAGAGCGCTTCACCAAGGTCGCGAGGCGGAGACCGCGGTACCTCACGAGAGCCGCGGGGCCGAGAGCGAGGCCCGGATCGAGAGCGGGGCCCCGATCGGGGACACGGATCCGATCGGGAACGAGGGTCGGAGCGCGAACGCGGGTCCGATCGAGAACGGGGCCGGGAACGGGCTCGAACTCCCCAACGCGAAAGCGGCGAGGACCGACCTCGCCAGGGTGGACGTGAACGAGATGTTGCCCCGCGATCGGACGTCGAAACCGGCCGCGAATCCTCCGCCGAGTCGTCGCGTCGATCACCCGGTCGGCCCCCGATGGAACCGAACGATCCTTCGGCCCCGACCCGCCGATCCGGTCGGCGCGGACAACGGCAGATGATGTCAGGTGACGCGGTCGCTCCGGTCGCCGATTTCGACTCCGACCTCCCGACGACCGAACCGCCGCGTCGCAGCCGGTGGGGCGGTGAAGAGATAGCGGAGACCGAGCCGCCACGCGTCGAGAGCGCGGCGCCTGATGCCGGTGACGATGACGACGCCCGCAATCGTCCGCGTCGTCGACGCGGACGACGCGGACGAGGTGGTCGAGATCGATCCGACTCGACCGTCGATGAACCGACCAGTGAAATCGACGATGCGATCGTCGAACCGGTACTGGAGTTTGACGACGACCATGAGGATGATGACGAACTGGAGAAGCTTCACCGAGGTCGCGGAAGGGGACGTGGTCGGGCGAGCGAGTCAAAAGCGGCGCCCGCGGCTGCTGTCGTCGGCGATGATCGCGATGAATTGGCCGAAGTCCCGAAACATCGCAATATTCCGACCTGGTTGGAAACCGTCAGCCTAATGGTGGAACCCAACATCCAGCGGCACCGGCGGACTGGAGGTGGCGGTGGGTCACGCGGACATCAGGGACGCGGTGGCGATCGCAGGTGATTTTTTCGGTGGCGATGGCGCCGTGATCGACGTGCGTGGCGGCGCCCCACTACCCCCATTCGCCTCGCAGGCGTAACCTACACAGAGAGCCGAAGAGGTCCGCGACACGACCGGCGGGTCAGGGCTCGACATCCACTATTCGGCGGTGGCGGCTCTTGCGATGGGGAGCCGTGAACCGGGTCAGGCCTTAACTGGAGCAGCCATAAGCGGGGTACCTTTGTGTGAGGGCCGCCTCCGCCGCGTAGTGGATTTTTGCGGATCATGGGTTGATCGATGGCCAAATCCGAAACAGACGCTTCGCTACTGAAATCATCGATATCCCAGCCGCCGGCCGCCCCTGTCGTCGGCGGTGATCCACGTTATGTCGTCGTCGCCAGACGTTATCGCCCACGCAGTTTCGAGCAGTTGATCGGCCAAGATCACGTTGGCAAGGCGCTCTGCAATGCGATCGAAACGGGACGAGTCGGCCATGCCTATCTCTTCACGGGTGGCCGAGGCGTGGGGAAGACGAGTACAGCGCGAATCTTCGCCAAGGCGCTCAACGACCCCTCGGGGCCTACGCCGCACCCCGATCATCTCTCCGACACGGCACAAGCCATCGACTCGGGCGAGGATGTCGATGTGCTCGAGATCGATGGCGCCAGCAACCGCGGGATCGACGAGATTCGCAGCCTCCGGTCGGGAGTTGGTGTTCGCCCGAGCCGATCGCGGTTCAAGATCTACATCATCGATGAAGTCCACATGCTGACCACGGCGGCCTTCAATGCGCTGCTCAAGACACTTGAGGAACCGCCTCCCCACGTGAAGTTTATCTTTTGCACGACCGATCCGGAGAAGATCCCGATCACGGTGCTCAGTCGATGTCAAAGGTTTGATTTCGCGCCGGTCCAAACGGACCAAATCATGGAGCGGTTGCGCGAGATTGTGACGGCAGAGAACGTGCAGGCCGATGATGAAGCGCTTCGGTTGATTGCCCGCCGGGCCGAGGGATCGATGCGAGACAGCCAATCGCTGCTCGAGCAGGTGATGAGCTTCAGCAGTGGGTCGATCACGGTCCCGACGGTTCATTCGATGCTCGGCACGGCCGATGACGCGCGGCTGCACGAGATCGGCACGGCGCTGGCCGAAGGCGATGCCCTGAAGGTGCTCGGCCACATCGATCGGGCATCGGCTGAAGGTGTCGCGGCGGGCCTGCTGACCGAACAGTTGATCGGTTACTTTCGCGATATTTTGATCGTCACCCTCGGTTGCCCCTCAGAGATGCAGCGCCACACCGGCGAACCACTCCACGCCGAACTCAAGCGGCTCGGCGAGCAGTGGGGCGTGCAAACGCTCTTGGCGGTGGTCGGAATGATTGACCACACCTTGGCGCGGATCCGCCACAGCGTTCACGGTCGCGTTTTGCTCGAGTCTCTCTTGGTGCAAGTTTGCCACCTTCCGAACCTTCAGAGTTTGGCGGATCTGGCGGCCAC